>WLDZ01000145.1 GCA_009704515.1 Actinomycetota bacterium | reverse complement strand
GGTGATGTCAATTTTGCACTACCTCTCGGTGGCTTGGTAAACGTAGAGCAATACCGTTCGACTGAAACCACATTCAATCCAATTCTGTGGAACCCAAAAGAGTTTCTGCAACAGGCGAAAGATGCCGGATGTAAATATGCAGTCTTTACTGCCAAGCATCACAGCGGCTGGGCTATTTGGCCATCTAAATTCGGCGATCGAAATATCTCTTCATCCATCTTTCATGCCACTGGCCGAGATATTTTGCGCGAGTATGTAGATGCCGCACGCGAAGTTGGAATAAAGGTAGGAATTTATTATTCGTTGGCCGACTGGGGTCATAGCGATTATCTCGAATGGAAAGATGAGTATCGCCCTTATGTTTTCGGAGAGAGCCCACCTATCGGCACCCAAGAACAATGGGATAACTTTCGTCAATACACCAAAGATCAATTGACTGAGCTACTGACCGAGTACGGTCCTGTTGATCTCTTATGGTTTGACGGCGCCTGGGAGAGAAGTGACGAGACTTGGAACTCTAAAGATTTTGGAGATCACATTCGTTCTATCTCACCAAAGACACTCATTAATGACAGACTCTTTACGCAAGGCGACTATCGAACTCCAGAGCAGTGGATTCCACCAAAACCACTGAATGAGCCCTGGGAATGTTGCATGACAATCAATTACTCATGGGCATATGTTCCGACTGATAAAACTTATAAATCTACCTATGAAATCTTGCGTACACTCATTGAGGTTGTCTCGCGTGGTGGAAATTTACTTCTTAATGTTGGACCAAAACCTGATGGTTCTTTGGCCGAAGAAGAAGCCAAAACGCTAGAAGATTTAGCTATTTGGATGAAGACCAATATTGCAAGCATTGAAGGTGTTCTGCCAGGGCTTGAAGATTGGCAATATTACGGACCATCGACTCGACGCGGTGAGATTGTCTACTTACATAATTTTGCCGAACCACAAGTAAGTGTTGTTGTTCGAGGCGTAAAGGTTGCTCGCTTGAAATCTGCAAAGGTTTTGGGGAGTAACAATGAGCTTTCATTTACCCGTAGGACTGCCATTAATGACGCCCACGACTCTGATCCTGACGGCGAGATAATCATTGATGTCCGTGGCGGCAAAGTCTCAGGACTTATGCCTGTCATTGTTCTAGATTTTGGTGGCGATCCAGCCTCGGTATCGATTCGTAATTGGTAAATCCAAAGAAAAGGGAGAAGAAAATGGCGGATGCAGTGAAGTGGGAAAGATTTGAGCGCAGTGCGCCTGAATGGTTTGCTAACGCTCGTTTTGGAATCTTTATTCACTGGGGCGCTTATTCAGTTCCTGCTTGGGGTGAACCAGTTGGCGAACTCGGAACTTTGGATGCCAAGGATTGGTTTCCACATAATCCTTATGCCGAATGGTATTTCAACACGATTCGTATTGAGGGCTCACCTGCACAGAAGCACCACAAAGAAGTTCATGGTGGGGCGCCATACGACGATTTTCTTGATCAGTGGAAGGCAGAGAAGTTTGATCCAAAAGCGTGGGCCGAACTCTTTGCCTACGCTGGCGCGCAGTATGTGATTCCGACAACGAAGCATCACGACGGAATCGCGTTGTGGCAGGCGCCAGGAACAGGGACACGGAACACTGTAGATAGAGGACCTAAGCGAGATCTGATTGCCGATATCTCAAATGCAGTGCGTGCTGAAGGCCTGCGCTTCGGTGTTTATTACTCAGGTGGTTTGGATTGGTCAATTACAGATTTGCCACCACATAGCGCCGAATACGAACTAGAGCGCCCATCCGATGCTGCGTATTCAATGTATTGCTATGAGCATGTGGTTGACCTAATTGATAAATACAAGCCAGAAGTAATCTTTAACGATATCAACTGGCCTGATTTCTCAAAGCGCGAAGGCGAATATTCACTTCCCGCGCTCTTTGATTATTACTATGAAAAAGTCCCAACTGGCTTAGTTAATGACCGCTGGGGAGTTCCACACAGTGACTATAAGACCAGCGAATATAAGATGAACCTGCATGTTGAAGATGGGGGAGTCTGGGAGAACAACCGTGGCGTCGGTTATTCATTCGGCTACAACCAAGTAGAGACTGCAGAGCACTACTTAGATATTTCTAAGTTACTGCACCATCTGCTAGATATCGTCTCTCGCGGAGGCAATCTCTTGCTCAATGTTGGACCAACCGCTTCAGGTGAGATCCCAGAGCTACAGCAGAAGGTCTTACGTCAATTAGGTGATTGGATGAAAGTTAACTCGAGAGCTATCTATGGAACCCAACCTGCAGCTGGCTTTGCGCCATCTGAATCACCATGGGTTCGTTGGACAGCCCTCGATGGAGAAGTCTTTGCTCACATCGAATCAGTTGGAGCTACAACATTTGCTGTTCCAGCCAACCTCGTTAAGGATGCCAGCGCTACGTACTTAAATGGTGAGAGCGTTGATCTAAAGCGAGATGGCGATTCGGTAACAATCGATGTAAAGCCACAAGTTGGACCTGTAGCAGTAATCTCTTTCAAAGTTGCTTAGATAGAAGTATTTCGAGGGTAGGTCTTGCTCTTCTCTTTGCGTGTTGCAAAGCTAAAGAGAGCAAGGCCTGTCACGAGCGCACCAGCGCCGACTCCGAATGAAATTACATCTTCAGCGCGATTTGTATCGACGAATACACCAACAAAGATAACTGCAATAAGTGCTACAACTACGCCAATTAGCTTTGACTTCAAGTCATCGAGATCATGCACCTGCAACCAGACTGGGACTTCAAGGTCTTCATCGATAAAGAGTTCGTAAAGACCGTAACCAATAACAAGAAGGACTGTGCCAAGCAGAATTGCATCAACAGCTGTAAGCACCTCAACGATGGTCAACTTTAGCTTTGTGCCGTTGACTGCCGCATTAATAATCGTGCGAATCATTTCGACTGAGCCTTGGATCATGAGCAAAATGGCTCCCAATATTGAAGCCATTGCAGGGATAAAGACAGCAAAGCGAGTAAAAGCT
Organism: Actinomycetota bacterium; assembly: GCA_009704515.1. The sequence goes on along the minus strand of WLDZ01000145.1, from coordinate 457 downwards.
ATGACGCGGTTCATGGCTTAAGGGTAGTTGAGAGTTATTGCACCGGGAAGTATCCGGCAATAACGCCACGAACGAATTCGGCTCGATTTTCGGCAGAGATATCAAATATCCCAGATTGCACGGCTACGACAGGGAAATAAATCTTGGCAATCTCTGTAATGCGTTCTTCAGTGATTTGCCCAGATTTAATGCTGGCAATGAGTTCGGCGGCACCTGGAATAAGAGAGATATTCAGCTGATCTAAGTAATCAGAGTTCTCAAGCATTTTTTTGCCTTCAGTAACACCGAGTGAGTATGCATCCCCTGAAGGAAGTAAATCGGTCGCCTGAGATGTCAGGCTAGAGATTTGTGAGCGAACATCAGTTAAAAGAGATGATCCTTGGCTAACCAAAAAGACGAGACCGGCGATAGCTGCAATTACAGCAGCGATAAGTTTCATTTTCGAAAAGTACCAGTC
>WLDZ01000144.1 GCA_009704515.1 Actinomycetota bacterium | reverse complement strand
TGGTTCTAGTTCAAGAGCAGCAGAAATTGTGTTTCGGTAGAAAAGCATGTGTAAGTTCTCATCGAGAGCGATACGTTGCATCATCGATTCGACCATGTCGTCAGCAGAAATTTTGCCAGTATTGCGATGAGATATGCGTGTAGCAAGTTCTTGAAATGTTACATATGCAATCGTGTGCAACATGTCATTTGGATACGGAGTCTGATAACCAAGTGACATATGAGCCATACGAAGGTCTTCAAGTTCATATGGATCTACTGAACGAGCCACCATCAGGTAGTCGCGAATAACAATTGAGTGACGACCTTCTTCTGCAGTCCAGCGATCAATCCAAGTACCCCAAGCGCCATCTCGTCCCATCGAAATTGCAATCTCGGTGTGATAACTCGGCAGGTTATCCTCAGTCATCAAATTGAGCACAAGTGAATCCTGCGCAATTGAAGTGAGCTTAGAATCCTTAGCATCCCACGGATCGCCATTGAGCGGACCTGCAAAAGTTTTGCCTTCCGACCATGGGACATATTCGTGTGGATACCAATTTTTTTGGACTTGTAGATGGCGTTCAAGCTCGACTGCGACAACTGGTTCGAGATCTCTAATTAAACGAGATTGAATCTTTGCTGCATCTGCGCTCATGCATTAACCATAAGGCGAGTAGCGTGCTACTCACGAGTTATCGATTCTTTTTGGCGCGCTCATGAGCCTGTGTCGCTCGCCACTCTGCGATGGCGGCGTGGTTACCGCTCAGCAAAACTTCCGGAACATCGATTCCACGCCAGTTAGCTGGCTTTGTGAAGTTTGGATATTCAAGGTAACCCTCGCTGATATGTGACTCTTCTGCGAGCGATTCTGGGTTACCCAATACACCTGGAATCAAGCGGGTGATAGCTTCAATCATCACCATCGATGCTACTTCGCCTCCACCGAGAACATAATCACCAATTGAATACTCGTGAACTCGAATATTCTTCTCAGTAAATTCTGGTTGCGAGTAGTACTGGCGAATTCGATCATCAATACCTTCATATCTGCCGCAAGCAAAGATCAGGTGCTGCGCGCGAGAGAATTCATATGCGATTGGCTGGGCAAACTTCTTGCCCGCTGGCGTCAGAATAATCAAATCACTGTCAGGGGTGAGTACGGCATCAATAGCTTCTGCCCATACTTGCGCAGACATAACCATTCCTGCTCCCCCACCATATGGAGTGTCATCGACAGACCCATGCACCCCTGTTGCGTGATCGCGTAAGTTGTGGACGCTAATCTCAAGCAAACCTGAATTTTGTGCTTTTCCAAGTAGTGAGAGCTGCAAAGGTGCCAAATACTCAGGAAAGATAGAGATTACATCTATCTTCATTAAATACTCCCCGAGATTGTTGGCGGAATTACAACGAGCTTTCTAGCTGCGATATCTACAGTCGGAACCAATTGGTGAACGAAAGGAATCATCACTTCACCACTTATCGTGGTAATTGCAAGAACATCTTGCCCTGGCAGGTTGAGCACATCCGAAATTGTGCCAAAGAGTGAACCATCTTCGAGAAAGGCTTCGCAACCAATCAGCTGAAGAACGTGATAATCATCTTCATCATAACCAGGTGCATTGATATCAACATCTGCATAGAGAAGTTCATTGCGCAGAAGCTCAATCTGATTGCGGTCGGTGATGCCATCAAAACCCAAGAGAAGGATTCCGTTATGCACACGCGCAGAGACCACGGTAAGCATCCCGTGGTTATCTGTTTCTAGTTGCACGCCAATAGCGAAGCGATCTTCAGCTTCATCAGTGCGTACTTCGATAGTTGCCTCACCGAGAATTCCGTGGGCTTTGCCGATACGTCCTACATTGAGGCGCATGACAACCTAAAAAATTAGCGCAGTTCGTCTGTATCGATGAGATCAACGCGGACGCTGCGTCCTGCAAGTGCGCTTACGACTGTGCGAAGCGCCTTTGCAGTACGACCATTACGACCAATGACCTTACCGATATCTTCAGGATTGACGCGAACTTCGAGAGTTGCCCCACGACGTCCGTTCTTCTCCTTAACATTTACATCATCAGGGTTATCTACGATTCCCTTAACGAGATGCTCGAGAGCTTCGTCGATCATAATTACTCGGCTGTTTCTGTTGCTGGAGCTTCTGCTTCAACTACTGCTTCAACCGCAACTTCTGTCTCTGAAACCTCAGCTGGAACCTCTGCCACAGCATTGTTTGCTTCTGGCTCGGACACTTCAACAACTGGAGCAGCCTCTTCAACAACCGGGTTTGCCTTCGCTGCGAGCTTATCTTGCGCCTTCTTCTTCAAAGTTGTTGCGCCTTCTGCAGGCTCTGATGCTGCTGCCTTAACAGCTGCCTCGTATGCAACGCTCTTTGCAGGCTTTGGTGCGCGAACCTTAAGTGTTCCTTCAGTTCCTGGAAGACCCTTGAACTTCTGCCAATCGCCAGTAACTTTTAGGAGAGCAGCAACTGCCTCTGTTGGCTGTGCGCCAACTCCGAGCCAGTACTGAGCGCGATCAGAGTTAACCTCTATCAATGATGGCTCTTGTCCTGGAACATAACGACCGATCTCTTCAATTGAGAGACCGTTACGCGCCTTACGTGAATCTGTAACCACGATGCGGTAATAAGGTGTGCGGATTTTTCCAAAGCGCATTAAACGAATCTTTGTAGCCAAAGTGATGGTGCTCCTATATATCGATTGTCATTATTACTTGAACTACAGCGGGGTGCGTAGCTCGAGCAATCCGACGGTGAATTGGATGTTTTCAGGGGTAGAGGGCCCTTCAACAGGTTGCTTATTCTGCCAGCTCACGCCGTATCTGCGAAATCCAGAGCTAGCTGTTCTCAGCCGCTCGTTTTGCTGGGTTTCCTGAGCGTGATTTCTTCTTTGATGGCGCTTGCCCGCCCTTTGCTGATCCGCTCTTAAATGGTCCACCCATTGGCGGCATCACAGCCCCAGGAGGCAAGGCCATTCCAGCGGGCATGCCTTTTCCGCTGCGCATCGATTTCATCATCTTCTGTGCAGCCGTGAATTTTTCGACCAACTTATTTACTTCAGAAACTGCTCGGCCGGATCCGGAAGCAATACGTGCGCGCCTTGAACCATTCAGTAACTTTAAATCGCGGCGTTCAGCTGGCGTCATTGATTGCACAATTGCTTTTGTGCGAGTTATCTCTGACTCGTCAAAGTTATCAATCTCTTTTTTCATCGCGCCCGCACCTGGAAGCATCCCGAGTAACTTTCCAACGTTACCCATCTTAGACATAGCTTCGATTTGATCTAAAAAATCTTCGAGGGTGAAATCATCTCCACTTTCAAATTTATCCTCTAAGCGAGCAGTAGTGGCAGGGTCAAATGCTTTCTTCGCCTGTTCTGCCAAGGTGGCGACATCACCCATTCCCAGGATTCGCGATGCCATGCGTTCGGGATAGAAGATATCGAAATCAGTGAGCTTCTCA
>WLDZ01000143.1 GCA_009704515.1 Actinomycetota bacterium | reverse complement strand
GTAACCGCTCCACCGATTCGTATACCTGGTAGCCAGGAAGGAAGTTCAATACGAGGAACGGTAAAAAGTGTGGTGCCTGGGCGTGGCACCCCGATCAGAATTCCGGCAATCAGACGGATGACCATTAAATAGAGACCAGCTATGAGTGACCACTTAAAACTGGAACCCCATGGACCATCTTCTCGACGTAGATAAACTAATAGTGCTGCAATCCCGACCGCCCCCAACGCTACAAAAACGCTGCCAGTGGCAATTACCGCAGCGGCGAGTGCGATGAAAAACCCCCACATCGTTATTGGATGTAGCGGGAGGCGGTTGGGTTTGCGCACCTTACTTCTTCTTTATGAGTGCTTTTGGTGCAACGATTTCCGCGCCGCATTCCTTAGATGGGTAACCGTTTATTCCGCAGAGCAGTCCTGACTTATCTGTTCGAACTTTCAGCGCCTGCGCAAGCACGTCTATACCTTGTGATTCTTCAGCTGTGACTACGCAACGAGTGATTGTCGAACGAATTTTGTCGCCCTTTGGAGAAATTGCTGGATTACCAAAATCGATAACGAGGCCAATTCTCTTGAAACCCATCTCAGGTTTTGTTTTTCCACAAATTGCGGCGAAACGAGGTTTTACAGATGGGGGAGTAGATGGAATGTCATTACTGCTAAATGTAAAGATCCATCCTTCTACCGATCCATCAGCAATATCAACTGTGGGCCCTGTCATGGCAGCTTTCCATTGTGTGGAATTTGCACCTGCTTGGTAATAACCCCAGTAGCGATAGCCTTTTTCGGCGGCCTGAGATGTTGGTATAGAGACTGTTGCGGCAAGAAGTGCGCAACTTATTCCTGCGATAAGACGCAAGGTGATGGGGTTTTTTCTGCTTTGTACTTCGTTCATTTCTGGAGCTCCTATAAGTAAGAGTCTCACAGGGGTAGCAAGCTTTAGGCAGAGGCCTATAGCGACTACACCCCGCAAACCTCGGCGGGTGTTGGTCTTCATGACGAGTTAGGTAATCCGACTTAGGCCAAATATGAAGCCCTTACGGTTGCGGGTCAGCGTCGGATTTGCACCGAACTTCCCCCAAAACGCCATCTGTAATACATGTTCAATTTTTGCAAAGCTCTTATTAAGTTGTGTGCGAAGAAAACCACACTGAGCAAGGGTTGGCAACAATCGACTCACCGCCTACGATGCAATTATGGAATATCGTCGCCTTGGTTCAAGTGGAATGTATGTCTCAGAGATCGCTTATGGCAATTGGATTACGCACGGCTCTCAAGTAGAGGCAGAAGCTGCCACGAAATGTGTAAAGGCTGCTTTGGATGTCGGAATCACAACTTTTGATACCGCGGATGTTTATGCCGGTACAAAGGCAGAATCAGTTTTGGGCAAGGCGCTAAAGGGTGTTCGTCGCGAATCATATGAGCTCTTCACAAAAGTTTACTTTCCAACTGGTGAAGGAAAGAATGATCGCGGCTTATCCAGGAAACACATCATGGAGTCAGCGCATGCATCGCTAAAACGCCTCAACACAGATCACATTGATTTATATCAGGCCCATCGCTTCGATGTTGAGACACCGCTCGAAGAGACGCTATCTGCATTCGATGATCTTATTCGTCAAGGCAAGGTTAGCTACATAGGTTTTTCCGAGTGGGATGCCACGCAGATTAAGAGCGCCCTCAAGATTCAAGATGCTCGTGGCTACGATCGCTTCATCTCAAGTCAGCCTCAATACTCTGCTCTATGGCGCGTGATTGAAGCAGAAGTTGTTCCACTTTCTAGAGCCGAAGGAATTGGCCAAATCGTTTGGTCTCCACTTGCGCAAGGTGTTCTTACCGGAAAGTACCTACCGGGCGAGAAGGCTCCAGCTGGTTCCAGAGCACGCGATAAGAAGAGTGGCGCGAATTTCATTAGTGGATGGCTACGCGAGGAAGTTCTCACAGCAGTTCAAGGATTGCGTCCGATTGCAGATGAAGCTGGATTAACAATTGGTCAGCTCTCTATCGCATGGGTGCTTGCAAATAGCAATGTTTCTTGCGCAATCATGGGAGCAACAAAGCCATCCCAGGTTAAGGAAAATGTGAAAGCGTCAGGGATCAAGCTAAGTGCCGATCAAATAACCGCCATCGACAAGGTTCTTGGTTCGCTACCAGAGCGCGACCCGCGCAAAACTAAGAGTCCCGCAGAACGCCCATAATTTACAGAAAGGGCTTCGTGCAATTACCACTTTAGAGAAGGATGTCGTTCGCGCCCGTAATGCGGTTCGTTTTTCATTTCTTGCCAACGGCATAGCTCTTGGATCATTTATCGCACGAATACCTGATTACAAGAGCACCCTTGCCATTAGCGATGGGCGTCTTGGCTGGGCTTTGATATTTGGTTCGCTTGGAGTTGTTCTTTCCTTAACTCTTGCAGGAAGAGCCGCTGCTCGCTACGGAAGCAGGCCAGTGATATTGATATCTACAATTTTAGTTGGACTCTTTATCCCAGGTGTTGGTTTACTCACCAATGTTTGGATTTTCTCACTGGCGCTATTCTTCTGGGGATTTTCACTCGGTTTTCACGATATTTCGCTCTCGTCTCACGGAGTTGGCTTAGAACAAAAATCTAACTCAAAGATGTTAAGCACGATGCATGCCATGTATTCGCTTGGCTCGATTATTGGAGTGGGCGCAGGTGGAGTTTTCGCCCAGTTAGAAGTAACACCCTTTCGACACTTATTGCTTATAGGTATTCTCATCGTTCTTTCTTCACTAGTGATTAGAAACAGTCTCCTCCCTGCAGATTTTGATAAGAGCGCTGTCGAACGTAAACATCGTCGCAAGAAGCGTCCAGCGATAATTTGGGTACTTGGGTTACTAGGAGTTTGCGCAGCTATTGCAGAGGGCACCGCCAGCGATTGGGGTGGAGTTCTCGCTCGTGATACCTATGATGCCTCGCCTTTTGTCTCATCTCTTCCATACGCGCTCTTCTCTGTGCTGATGGTGATCGGTCGCTTGAATGGGGATCGACTTTCGGGGCGTTTCGGTACTAAGAACATTTTGATAATCGGCGGCTTCATTGCAGGCACGGGTTTAGCTACTGGAATGCTCATTGATAATCTCTTCGGAGTGTTCTTTGGTTGGTTCTGCCTTGGTCTCGGAGTGAGCGCAGTGATCCCGCTTCTTATGAGTCTGGCAGGAGATATTGTGAGCGAAAGATATGAGGGAACTATTGCGCCTTCAGAAGCGGTTGCGATGGTTGCAGGTATCTCATACCTAGCATTCCTTGCCGCACCACCAGTGATTGGTTTTCTCTCGGATGCAATCACCCTGCGGTTAGCAATTCTCGTCCCAGCAGCCTTAGCAATCATGATGGCCGTCGGTGCGCTTTTAGCACCGTTGAATACCAACAAGAAGTAAAAAACTAAATTTAAATCTCTGCGCCAGCTTTAACTTGTGGTTTTGGTGTTCTCATACGGCGCATCTGAGTAGAGCGTAACCACCCATACATTCCGAGCCCCTT
>WLDZ01000142.1 GCA_009704515.1 Actinomycetota bacterium | reverse complement strand
TCGTTTTTGAGGATTCTAAAGTTATCTACGACTCAACTGTCGACAAGATTCCCTTTAACGAGCTGAAATCTCGCTTCGGCACTCACGGCTAAGAAATTAGCCAGCGAGTGTGGAACCGAAAATCTGCCATGCAAGAGCAGATTTAGCGACGAGTGAGAGCGTGATGTAGGTGCGCTCACCGCGAAGGTAATTGCTCCAATTTCCAACTCTCTTGTATTGCAACCACTGAACCAATCCAAATGAGTTGAAGAACAAGAAGATTGAAATCACGATGCCATAAACAAATGCTGGTGCTGATGTATCTGATGGACCGCCGATACTCAAGACATAGAAGCCGATTCCAAGCCAGGGGATCAATCCAGCGATGCAACCGAAGATAAATGGCAACCAACCACCGTTTCCTGGTGATTCGTACTTCTCTTGTAACCAACCGAAGAGAATCATCGATGCATTAAGACCAAAGAGAGCGATGATTGCAGTTATATCTGAAACACCTGTAATCAGAGCGATGAGTACCAACATCACTGATGAGCTAATTGAGTATTCGACCCAACGGAAGTAATTACGCTGTTGCAACAAGCCCTTTGAATAACGGTTGAAGAACTGCGGTGATGCGACTATGAAGTGAAAGAGAGATGAGAGTCCCAAGAAGATTGCGACTGTGATTCCGATTGGTGCATCAAAGAGAACAAGCGGATCTGCAAAGGTTGTTCCTGGAGGGCCTGCCATATAGCGCGCAGCAATTGGCAAACTGAAGTCATTTGATAAAGCGAGCACTGCACCCATTTGAGCTAGGTGAAGAAAAGCTGCGATGAGGTTGTAGTTGCGAAGGGATGCGGGGGTTATCTCTTTTTTCATACCGCTAATTTACAAGCGGGCTTCTTAAATCAACGCTTTCAGGGCTTCGATTTCAGAGAAATCTTTAACTTCGAAGATCCAACGCTTAAATGGGCCGGTCTTCAAGGTGATGATTGCGCTGGGGGTACGGCGATAAATGGCACAGAAATCTTTGCCACCCTTGTATTTCATCGTGCCCAGCAGAACCAAGAAAGGAAAACCGGTTCCGATACGAATTCCCTTGAGAATCTGCATGGTCCATGGGTTGGGCACGATTTCAACAGAGGCAACATCCGCAATGTCGACCTCAGGGGAACGACGAATCCCACCCACAATTTCTAGTGGAGAAAGGTTGAGGCGAACTCGCCCGTCATTGATTTGTAGATGTGCCATATGAAAAGAATACTAAGTAATGCGTTTAGAGGACTGGCAAATAACGATCGAGCTCGAATTGGCTGACCTGGCGACGGTACTCCTGCCACTCAGCGCGCTTATTGCGTAAGACGTATTCGAATACGTGCTCACCCAAAGTTTCGCGCACTAGCTCGCTTTTTTCCATTACAGCAATTGCTTCATTGAGGTTTGCTGGCAAGGTTTGCGCGTCACTTGATGCGGCAAGTGTGTACTTGCCTTCAATACCCTTTAGTCCGGCTGCAATCATTACTGCATAAGCAAGATATGGGTTGCAAGCAGAGTCAGGAGATCGGAATTCGATACGAGTTGAATTCTCTTTATTTGGTTTATACATCGGAATACGCACCAATGCGCCACGATCGTTATGACCCCAGTTGATAATCGCTGGTGCTTCTCCCCCACCTTGCAGGCGCTTATAGGAGTTAACCCATTGATTGGTTACTGCTGTTATCTCCGAAGCATGCTTCAAAATTCCGGCAACGAATTGGCGACCAACCTCTGAAAGATTGAGTTCGGCAGTCGGGTCATAGAAAGCATTCTTCTCACCGGCAAAGAGTGAAACATGCGTATGCATGCCAGAGCCCGGATGCTCTGTAAATGGCTTCGGCATAAAGGATGCGTAAAAGCCTTGCTCGAGTGCAACCTCTTTAATCACATGGCGAAATGTCATGATGTTATCTGCAGTACTTAAGGCATCTGCATAACGAAGATCAATCTCTTGCTGACCAGGTGCACCTTCATGGTGGCTGAATTCAACTGAGACTCCCATCGCCTCTAACAAGGTAATCGCTTGGCGACGGAAATCGTGACCGACTACAGCAGGGGTGTGATCGAAATATCCACCTTGATCTACAGGAACAGGTGCAACGCCTTTTTCAGGTTGTGATTTAAAGAGGAAGAATTCAATCTCTGGGTGGGTGTAACAGGTGTAACCCATCTCGGCAGCCTTCGCCAATGTGCGGCGCAAAACATGGCGCGGATCTGTCGGTGAAGGTTCACCGTTTGGCAAAGTGATATCGCAGAACATACGTGCAGCACCTGGTGCTTCGGTGCGCCATGGCAAGATTGAAAATGTTGCTGGGTCTGGTTTTGCCAACATATCGGATTCACTTTGACGAGCAAAGCCTTCGATAGCTGAACCATCGAAACCGATACCTTCTTCAAATGCACCGCTTAACTCGGCCGGCGCAATCGCAACAGATTTCAATGTTCCCAGGACATCGGTAAACCACAATCTAATAAAGCGGATATCGCGCTCTTCGATTGTGCGAAGAACGAACTCTTGCTGCTTGCTCATATGATCTGAGGACATTTGGTCTGAAGACATACCGAAATACTCTCAGCTGGAGATTACGGCCGTGTTACAAAATTAGAGCTCGCGCCAGTGCGAGGTCATAGGCAGACGGCGGTCTTTGCCGAAAGCACGCTTAGAAATCTTGGTTCCGGGCGGGTATTGGCGGCGCTTATATTCGGCGCGATCGACCATGGCGATTACTCGCTTTACTAGTTCTTCCTCAAAGCCCATGGCAATCAAGGCATCGCGGCCGTGGTCTTCATCGACATAGTTGCGCAAGACCTCATCAAGGATTTCGTAGGCGGGCAAGGAATCTGAATCTTTTTGGTCAGGGCGAAGTTCGGCACTCGGCTCTTTCTCAATAGAGCGCTCAGGAATTGGCGGGGTTTCACCTGCTACGCGAGCAACTTGATTGCGCCAACGAGACAGTGCCCAGACATCGACTTTGTAAATATCTTTAATGGGCGCATATCCGCCGACGGCATCGCCATACAAAGTTGAATAGCCGCAGGCGAGTTCCGATTTATTTCCGGTAGCAAGGACCAACATGTTTTCTTGGTTAGAGATTGCCATCAAAGTTGTGCCACGAACACGAGCTTGCAGATTTTCTTCAGCAAGGCCAGTGAGTTCGAGTTCATCCATATAGGCATCGACCATGGTTTCGATGCGCACGGTGCGAAGTCCAAGCCCGGTATTTTTGGCGAGCTCTTGCGCGTCCTCTATCGAGTGCAGTGATGAGTACTTGCTAGGCATGGCCACGCCATGAACATTTTCTGCCCCCAGCGCATCAACGGCGAGCGCTGCAACAAGGGCAGAATCGATTCCACCAGATAAACCGATTAAGACATCTTCAAAACCATTCTTGCGAACATAGTCGCGCAAGCCAATAACAATTGCGTTCCAGATTTCTTCTTCATCAACAAGGCGCTTGGCGATGCCCGGCACTAATGAGCGATCGAGCTGAACTTCGCCCTCGCTAACAACGACACTT
>WLDZ01000141.1 GCA_009704515.1 Actinomycetota bacterium | reverse complement strand
GGAGGATCCGTTGGTCGTGGTGGCGGACCTACCTATGAAGCTCTCGTAGCTTTGCCTTGGGGTTCAGTTGATGGCGCGATTAAGATGACAGAGCAAGGTGAAGTCATCAGCGATAAATATTCATTGCCATCCCTTGCTCGCGAGAATGTCGAACTCACTCTTGCGGCTTCACTTGAAGCGACAATTCTTAACCGCGGTCCACGCCAGAGCGTTGCAGACCTTGAACAGTGGAACGATTGCATGAACCTGGTCAGCGATAATTCTTTTGCTAAGTATCGCGGCCTAATTGATCACCCAGATTTGCCGGCTTATTTCTACGCCTCAACACCGGTAGAACAACTAGGAAACCTCTTCTTAGGTTCTCGTCCATCACGTCGCCCTGACGCTGCTGGCGGGCTTGATTCATTACGCGCTATTCCTTGGGTCTTTGGTTGGACTCAATCACGCCAGATTGTGCCTGGTTGGTTTGGAGTCGGAAGTGGGCTCAAGGCTGCTCGCGAAGCTGGCAAGAGCGATGTCTTAAAGAAGATGCTAACTGAATGGCACTTCTTCTCTACCTTTATTAGTAATGTTGAAATGACACTTGTAAAGACTGATCTCAAAACTGCTCGACGTTATGTCGAAACTTTAGTTCCTAAAGAACTCCAGCATTTCCTTACAACTATTGAAGAAGAATTCAATCTCACAATCTCTGAGATTTTGCTGCTCACCGGCAAGAGTGCGCTCTTAAGTGACCAGCCTGTCTTGGCAAGAACTCTTGAGGTTCGTGATACCTATCTCGCTCCGATTCATTCGCTACAAGTAAATTTACTTGATCGAGTTCGTAACTCTGGAGATAACCCAGAACCAACATTGATTCGCGCTCTATTGTTAACAATTAATGGTGTCGCTACCGGACTACGTAATACTGGTTGATAGTTTCAACTCTTGCTAAGAGTTAAATCTTGTTTGGGTAAGTTCAAGGCCCTTTTCAATAAGGTGCTCAACTACATCTGCGCCGCGATCTAGGAAAAGTGGAAGTTCTTTCTTCTCAGGTTGGCTAAATTGCTTTAAGACAAAATCAGCTGGATCTTGTTGGCCCATTGGGCGGCCGATACCGAGTCGAACACGGAAATAATCTGGGCCACCGAACGCAGATGTCATCGATTTCAAACCATTATGGCCGTTATCGCCACCACCAAGCTTGGTGCGAATAGCTGCAAAATCAATATCGAGTTCATCGTGGAGAACAATTATTTTTGCTGGCTCGACAGAGTAAAACTGTGCCAACGCTTTTATTGGTCCGCCGGTCTCATTCATGTAGCTATGAGATTTAGCGAGAATTACTGAATACGTATCTACGCCGACACCTAATTTAAAGGCGGCAATACTTGTACGCGATTTATGTGAAGAGAATTTAACGTTGTGGCGCTTTGCAAGTTCATCTATAACCATCTGACCCACGTTGTGACGGGTGGCAGCGTATTGATCGCCCGGATTACCGAGCCCCACTACCAACCACGTCATAACGAGTCAGGCTTCTTTACTTAACTTATGAGGCTGCTGGAGCCGCTGGTGCTGGTGCATCTACAGCTGGAGCTGCCGCTGCAGTCTCTTCAGCTGTTGCTGCACGACGCTCAGAAAGGTGAACAACGGTTGCTGTTGGATCCAAAACAAGTGTGACACCTGCAGGAAGAACAACATCTGATGCCAACTTAAATGTTCCGGCCTTCATGCCTTCGATATCAAGGACAAGGAACTTAGGAATATTTGTTGCTTCAGTTTCAACTTCAATTGTGTTGTGGACGTGCTCAAGGATTCCGTCTGGATCATGCTTTCCTTCAGTGTGGACAGGAACATGAACAGTGACCTTCTCACCACGACGTACAAGTACGAGGTCGATGTGCTCAAGGTTTTGCTTGAGTGGGTTCTTCACAATTGATTTAGGAAGCGTGAGTTCTGTTCGGCCATCAAATGTGATGTTGAGAAGAACGTTTGATTCCTTGAGTGCGTTACCGAGATCGCGTGCGTTAAGAGTGATGTGCACTGGTGCTTCACCGTGACCGTAGATAACTGCTGGAACCTGACCATCGCGACGTGCGCGACGTGATGCACCCTTACCGAACTCGGTACGTGTGGTGCCGTTGATTGCTACTTCTGCCATGAAAAAACTCCTGTCGTCTCATATAAATGAAATCTGACAGGAGTTGATGTCCTTGCCGTCGATAACGGTTTCCTTTATAAACCTTAAGGAAAAACCCTCGCCAGAATGGTTGAAGTTTATGGGCGAGAGGGCGAAAGCTCCAAATTGAGCTTAGCTATGGCCATCAAAGAGGCTGGTTACAGAGCCATCTTCAAAGACCTCACGGATTGCACGAGCCAGTAGCGGCGCAATCGAGATAACAGTCAATTTATCGAATTTCTGATCTTCAGTAAGAGGCAATGAGTCGGTGACAACGATTTCAACTGCGCGAGATCCCTTAAGGCGTTCGACAGCTGGGCCTGAGAAAACAGCGTGTGTAGCTGCAACGATGACATCACGTGCTCCGGCTTCAAAGAGAGCATCTACAGCCTTGGTAATTGTGCCTGCTGTGTCGATCATGTCATCGATAACAACGCATGTACGGCCTTCAACATCACCGACAACCTTGCCTGTCACTGCTTCGTTTGGAACGAGTGGATCACGCGTCTTATGAATAAATGCGATTGGGCATCCACCAAGTAGTTCAGACCAACGTTCTGCAACGCGAACTCGACCCGAATCTGGCGAAACAATTGTGAGCATGCTGCGGTCGACTTTGCTGCCGACATAATCTGCAAGCATCGGTAATGCGAATAAATGATCTACGGGTCCGTCAAAGAATCCTTGAATCTGTGACGTGTGAAGATCAACAACCATCATTCGATCTGCTCCTGCAGTTTTGAATAAATCAGCCATCAATCGTGCAGTAATTGGTTCACGACCACGACTCTTCTTATCTTGGCGTGCATATCCATAGAAAGGAATAACGACGGTGATGCGCTTTGCAGACGCACGCTTGAGGGCATCAACCATGATGAGTTGTTCCATGATTTGCTTATTGATTGGCGTTGCGTGTGACTGAATTACAAATGCATCGCAACCGCGAACTGATTCTTCAAAGCGAACAAAGATTTCTCCATTTGCAAAGTCATATGCAGAAGTTGGAGTAAGAGGAATGCCCAGGTCGTCTGCAACTGCTTCAGCTAACTCTGGAAATCCGCGACCAGAGAAGAGACGAAGTTTTTTCTCTGAGGTTAAACGGATTTCGCTCACGTTTTTAGCCTTTCTGGTCGTTGCTTGGAGCTGAAGCTGCTGCTTCGGCTGACTTGGTGCCGGGGCGCTTGCGCAGGACCCAACCTAATACATTTCGTTGCTTAGAACGGCCAACACCCATCGCGCCGGCAGGAACATCTTCAGTAATTACTGATCCTGCTGCTGTGTAGGCACCATCTCCGATAGTCACAGGGGCAACCAGCATGCTGTCGCTTCCGATGCGGACATGGTCGCCGACAACGGTGTGGTGCTTATCGACTCCATCGTAATTAACAAAAAT
>WLDZ01000140.1 GCA_009704515.1 Actinomycetota bacterium | reverse complement strand
TGTTACCGTGAAGCTCTCACCTTGGCGAACCGAAGCAGGTGCTGACAAAACAAGTAATCGTGAGATTGATATATCAATCTCGTTACTTTCGCTTTCAGTTAAAAACTCACTCTCTTTAGTAGTGATTCTTAGCTTTGAATTTTGACCTAAGTAAAGTTCCTTTGAAAACTTTCCAGAATCATCAGTTATTACCGAAGCCAGTATTTCCCAAGCTTTGTTTTTCTCAGAATATCGCTCGATGGTGACTGGCTCCTGCTTTACTGGTAGATCATTCTTAATGGTTAGTGAGCCCGCAAGAGTTACTGCTTCTCCATAGTTGATAGCTGACTGGTCAACACTAAGCGCGGACTTAACTTTGCTTTGTGCCAGACTTTGTGCGATTTCTTTAATTCCGTCATAAGCATTCTCATCTTCCATGCCTAAGGTCCACATGGCGATTCCGCCTAATTTATATTTAGCTACCAGGGCTGCTCTGACAGTCAGTGCACGCTGATCTTGATACCAAACTGTGCGTTTGACTGTACAAGTTGTCGCAAGACCAGCAGCAGTCTGTCCGTTGTACTGCCTCTGATAATTGAAGGTCATCTCTTGATGCTGCTCGTTATATTGGGGAACAAAACCTAAAGTTCCACGATTATCGCGCACCCAGCTCATTGGATGTTCAGTCCTAGCGTTGACTTTAAAGGCTTTTGCGACATTTGCTGGACAAACTCCATCAACTGCGGTGATCCAGTTTCTAACATACCCAGGTAAACCTAAATAAACTTTTGATGCGGGCATCGCTGACACTGCATACTGAATTGTTTTCTCTGTCCATGCCATCGGACCAATAGGTCCTGGCCGTGCAACTGAGTAGTCGTAACCCATAAAGCGCAGTCGATCTATATATGGACCAATTTTTGCCCACTCATAAAAATAGTAGCCCTTCTGCTTTGCAGTTGGATCCCAAACATAGGGCGTAGAAACTGATAGCAATTTACCTTTAGGGCGTAATGATGCCGACAATTCTTTAACAAGTGCCACCCATGCAACTGCCGTATTTTTCCATGTTGAGGATTTATCAACAAAAGCAAAGCCCTCAAAATCTAAATCGATTCCAGCGAATTTGTTATCAACCACAAGAGCTGTAATAAGTGCGACCATCTCGGTTCGCGATTTGGGATTAGCCATCAGACCCGAAAGAACATTCTCATCGGTTCCATCAGTAATTGTTGGAATAGCTTTAATGCCTAGAGCGGTTAATGAATCTATAACAACTGAAGGCTTTGCACCTTTGGGGCCAACAAACGGCGTGTATAAATCTGTGATGCGCATCTTCTTGCTTGTTGAATTGTATTTGAGGGTATACCAAAAAGGCATTACCTCATTTATATATGCGGAGTTGGTCTCGATGCTCGCAAGAGATCTCTTCGTCGAGTAGTAAGGCATCCACCCTGAAATAATCTGTCGCGCTTCTTCATCGGCAGTAGCTGGTGGGGATGAGAAAAGAGTTGCAAAGAGAACAACAATTAGCGATGTATAGATAGAGCGCGGGAACTTCACTTTAAATGTTATTCACTATCTTCTGGGCCTGGGCGAAGCCCTTCGAAGATATCTTTACATGTTGGGCAGATTGGATAATTAGATGGGTCACGCGAAGGAACCCATTTCTTTCCGCAGAGCGCCTTCACAGCTTTTCCTGTTACTGCTGATTCAACGACTTTCTCTTTCTTTATGTAATGCGCAAAGAGGTCGTGTCCGCCATTGGAATCTTGAGTCTTTGACACAGTCTTAGTGCGCTCATCAGTAAAGAATCCCATATCGCGAGTTTACCGTTGCAGGGCCTGAAGTGAGGCTGAACTGAGCGAGTGGTTAGATGGTGAAAACCGTGTGAAATGGGTGCGCTATTGAAGACCTTTCTTAATGGTTAAACTTGCGTGGTGAAGGATTTATTAAGGACTGAAGATCTATCAAGAGACGATATCGAGCTCTTGCTGGCCACTGCCGCAGACTTTGCCGAGAATCCACTTCGTGCTGATACCGCACTTCGCAATAAGAGCGTCGCTATCTACATGACAAAACCTTCAACCAGAACTCGTTTGGCCTCGGAAACTGCGGTTGCGCATCTTGGCGGAACACCAATTTTCTTACGTGGAGATGAACTTCAGTTGGGACGCGGCGAGACAATTGCCGATACTGCGCGAATCATGAGTGGTTACTGTGACGCCATCATTATTCGTACCTTTGCCCAGAGCGATGTCGATGAGTTAGGTAAATTTTCAACCGTTCCAGTCATTAATGGACTGACAGATACAGATCACCCAACTCAGTTATTAGCTGATTGGGTAACAATTCGCGAAAACTTTGGCAGCGATATTTCAGGTAGAAAGTTTGTGTATCTCGGTGACGGCAACAATATGGCTCATGCCTGGTTAATTATGGGCGCAATCATGGGCGCACATGTAGTTGCAGCTACACCTTCTGGAAAATTTGCTCCCGACGCTGCAGTCATTGCTCGCGCACAAGAGATTGCAAAAACTTCTGGCGCAAAAATTGAAGTGACAGCAGATCCTGAAAGCGCAGCAAAAGACGCCAGCGTTCTCTACACCGACGTCTGGATGTCAATGGGGGATCCCGAGGCAGAGCGCAAAGAAAAATTCGCGGCTCTCTCTCCATTTGCGATCACAGACCGCTTAATGTCACTTACAAGTGATGATTCGATCTTTATGCACTGCTTGCCAGCTCACAGAGGCGAAGAGGTTGAAGCGTCGGTAATCGATGGTCCGCAATCAGTAATTTGGCGTGAAGCATTTCATCGCAGAACAACTATTCAGGCTTTGCTCTATCACCTCACACGCGGTGAGATTAAAGGTCGCTAGCTTCTACAGCTGATTGAGAAAGTTTGACTGCTTAGGATTCCTGTATATCTGTTGGCGCACCATGAATATCAAGAATCTCTTTTGCTTCGCGATTCTCCGTATCTCCCGCTGAATCTCCGCCCAATTTTCCTGTGCGCTTTGCATCTGCCTTATAGATGGCAGGAATTGACCCCAAGAGACCCTTCTGGAAATCTTCAAATGCCTGCAGGACTTCGCGCTTTGTATTCATCACAAATGGCCCCATCCACGCAACAGGTTCTTTGATTGGTTGACCACCGAGAATAAAGAGCTCAAGGTTTGGAGAACGTGATTCTTGTTGCTGTGCAGCACGAATAACGATTGCATCGCCTTCACCAAAGACAGTCAACTGCCCCATTGCAACCGGACGCTGTTCATCTCCAACAAAACCGTGACCAGACATTGTGTAAACCAATGCGTTGTAATCCTTGCGCCATGGAAGACGAAGTTCTGCGCCAGGTGCGACAGTTGCGTGAATCAAAGTAATTGGCGTCTGCGTTGTTCCAGGTCCGCTATGGCCATCAACTTCTCCCGCGATAACACGAATAAGTGTTCCACCATCTTGAGTAGTAAGGAGCGCAACATCATTTGCACGAACATCTTGATATGCAGGTGGTGACCATTTCTTAGCTGCAGGAAGGTTTACCCATAATTGGAAACCGTGGAAGAGTCCGCCGGACATCACCAAAGATTCTGGTGGAGTTTCGATGTGAAGGATTC
>WLDZ01000014.1 GCA_009704515.1 Actinomycetota bacterium | reverse complement strand
AGCTACACATTCAATTTGATACATCTCAAGTGGTTGAACAATCACGGCGCGATCAAGAACAGAATCTGGAACATCATCACTGACGATGTGATTTGGAACGATGTCACCAAGAAGTTCAAACCAGAAGAGTGATAGTTGCGTCAAAATTGCGCCTTTATTTGGGATTTCGGTGGGTAAGACCCAATCAAAGGCAGAGATGCGATCTGATGCGACGAGGAGAATCTCTCCATCACCATTGCTGTAAAGATCGCGAACTTTTCCTGTGCGAATATGTGTCCATCCATCAATAACTGGCGCAACAGGTGCGCCCGTTGCCCCAAATCCACTCATCGAATAGCGCCCGGCTTCAGCGCTGCAGCTGCTGGAAATTTGCGAGTAATTACTTCAATGCGATCGCAAACTTGCGATACTTGTGAATGCGCATCACCAGTGAAATCGATTGGATTACCAATGAGCGCCTTAAGTTGCGCAAGATCGAAGGGAATTCGAGAATCTGCTGCGAGAGTTTCCAGCACATTATTTGCGCGCCCTTCACGCATTCCTAGCGCTGCCGAAACTGCATGTTCCTTAATTGCTTCATGAGCAATTTCGCGACCTACCCCTGCCTTTACTGCTGCCATTAAGATTTTTGTAGTAGCCAAGAAAGGTAGATAACGTTCTAGCTCTGCCGCAATAACAGCGGGAAATGCGCCAAACTCATTAAGGATGGTAAGCATGGTTTCGAGAAGGCCATCGATGGCATAAAACGCATCAGCAATTGCCACGCGCCTTACAACGCTGCAAGAAACATCTCCTTCGTTCCATTGATTACCGGCAAGCTCTGAAACCATAGACGCATAGCCGCGAAGTACTACGGTTAGTCCGTTGACTCTTTCGCATGAGCGAGTATTCATTTTATGTGGCATTGCCGAGGAACCAACTTGACCTGCTTTAAATCCTTCAGTGACGAGTTCGGCGCCTGCCATCAAGCGAATTGAGGTCGCTAGTGATGATGGTGATGCGGCAATCTGCACAAGTGTTGTCAGAACTTCATAATCAAGTGAACGTGGGTAAACCTGACCAGTTGAAGCCAATACTCTAGAAAAGCCAAGCTCTGCTGCAATCTCGGCTTCGAGCTTTTGATGTGCCTTGTTGTCTCCGAGAAGATCTATCGAATCCTGGGCGGTGCCAACTGGCCCCTTAATTCCACGCATGGGATAACGGTTTTGCAGCGACTCTAAGCGTTCAAAGGCATAGAGAAGTTCTTCTGCGGCAGAGGCAAATCGTTTGCCGAGAGTGGTGATCTGTGCCGGCACATTATGAGAACGACCTGCGATTGGCTGATCAATATATAGGGCTGCTTTTGCAGCAAGTGCAGCGAGAAGTGCGACGACCTTGTCTCGCACAATCTCTAAGCCATCACGAATTTGTAGTGCTTCAATATTTTCAGTGAGGTCACGGCTAGTCATACCAGCATGAATTGCCTCGTGACCTGCAAGAGCATTGAATTCTTCAATGCGTGCTTTCACATCATGGCGAGTAACTTTCTCTCGGGCATCGATTGAAGCGAGATCTACTTTAGTGATTACTTTTTCGTAATCTGCAATGACGGAGTCAGCAATTGAATGACCAAGCTTGGATTGTGCACGAGCGACCGCAATCCATAATCTGCGTTCAGCAATTATTTTTTCTTCAGGTGCAAAGATTTTCTTCATCTCTGCAGATGCGTAACGATCGGCTAGAACGCTCATCTTTTACTCCCTCGTACCTTGTTCTTGCAGTGCTGCCTTTAGGGCAATATCTGATCTGAAAAATGAGTTATTCAAAACTACTTTTGCGATTGTTCGATAAGCCATATCTCTTGCCTCAGCGAGGCCTCGGCCAACTCCAGTAATTGTTAGTACTCGGCCCCCGCTTGAGAGAAGTTTAGAGGCTGAGAGCGTAGTTCCGGCATGAAAGACAGTGGCATCAGTCTGTGCCGGTATGACTAATTCGCCACCAATCTTTGGCGACTCTGGATAACCTTCAGAGGCTAAGACCACTGTTACGGCGCTGAGCTCTCTCCAGTGCAAGACGACATCATCTAGATCATCGGTGGCTGCTTTATAGAGCAGTGTTGCCAACGGTGTTGCTAAGCGAGGAATCAAAACCTGTGTCTCTGGATCGCCAAAGCGCGCA
Organism: Actinomycetota bacterium; assembly: GCA_009704515.1. The sequence continues at coordinate 11,917 of WLDZ01000014.1, read as the reverse complement.
TTAAATTCAATCACGCGAATGCCATTCTTTGTCAGCGCCAATCCTGCATATAACAAGCCTATGAAAGGGGTTCCACGAGCTGCCATCTCAGCAACCATGGGTGCAAGAACTTTCTCGTAAGTTTCTTCAACAATGTCTGAAGGTGCCCACGGAAGTGGTGAATATGCACCCATGCCACCTGTGTTTGCACCTTCATCATTATCGCCAACTCTCTTAAAGTCTTGAGCTGGTTCCATTGCCAGAATGTTGCGACCATCTGAGATTCCGAAAAGTGAAATCTCTGGACCATCTAGATACTCTTCAATAACAACGCGCTTGCACGAGAGTGCATGGCTTAGCGCAACTTGATAATCATCTGTAACTACAACACCCTTGCCCGCAGCTAAACCGTCATCTTTGACAACATATGGGGCACCAAATTTTGAAAGCGCAGCAATAATCTCTTTCTCATTTTCACAAGTGAAACTATGTGCCGTTGGGACACCTGCATCTCGCATGACACCTTTAGCAAAATCTTTTGATCCTTCGAGTTGTGCCGCTGCTTTTGATGGACCGAAGACTGGAATTCCTAAAGCGCGGACAACATCGGCAGCACCGTTTACTAAAGGTACTTCTGGCCCGATTACAACAAATTCAACCTTGAGCTTTTTAACTAATTCTGCAATTGCATCGTTATTAGTCACATCAAGCGGATGAATGGTTGCTATATCTGCAATACCTGGGTTGCCGGGTGCGACATGGAGTTCGGTACAAGCTGAATCTGCCTTGAGTCCTAGTGCGAGTGCGTGTTCGCGACCACCGCTTCCGACTAGGAGGATTTTCATGGCTTAGATGAAATCCTTTACGACAATTGTTTGATCTCGTCCGGGACCGACTCCGACCGCACTCATAGGAGCGCCGGAAATCTTCTCGAGGAAGGTTATGTAATCCTGTGCATTCTTTGGAAGTTCTGCAATTGTGCGAGCCCCGGAGATATCTTCTTTCCAGCCAGGTAGGTATTCATAAATTGGCTTGGCATGATGAAAATCAGATTGTGATGAAGGAAGTTCTTCTACTCGCTTGCCATCAATCTCGTATGCAACGCAGACCGGAATCTGATCCCAGCCAGTTAAAACATCGAGCTTTGTGAGGAAGAAATCGGTCAAGCCATTGACTCGCACTGCGTAGCGAGCGATAGGTGCGTCATACCAACCGCAACGACGTGCGCGGCCTGTTGTGACACCAACTTCTCCACCGATTGTGCGCAGCTTTTCACCATCTTCATCGAAGAGTTCAGTTGGGAAAGGTCCTGATCCCACTCGGGTTGTATACGCCTTAACGATTCCGATTACGCGTTCAATCTTGGTAGGCCCGATTCCTGAGCCGGTGCATGCGCCGCCAGCAGTTGGGTTGGAGGAAGTTACAAATGGATAGGTGCCGTGATCGACATCGAGGAGCGTGCCTTGAGAACCTTCAAGAAGAACGCGCTTGCCAGCTTTAAGTGCCTGGTCGAGAAGCAAAACAGTATCTGCAACATATGGGCGGAGAATTTCTGCATACCCGAGGTATTCAGCGAGCACATCGTCAACGCTCATCTCTTTGCGATTAAATACCTTGATAAGAATCTGGTTTTTATCGCGAAGTGCGCCTTCTAGTTTTTGGCGAAGAATTGATGGATCAAAGAGATCTTGTACGCGGATACCGATTCGATTTATTTTATCTGCGTATGCTGGGCCGATTCCGCGACCAGTTGTACCAATTTTTGATTTACCTAAAAATCGCTCAGAAACTTTATCGATTGTTCGGTGATACGGCGTAATCAAATGCGCATTAGTTGAAATAACTAACTTGCTGCAATCGATACCGCGTTCAGTTAAGCCAGCAATTTCTTGTAATAGAACAGCCGGATCAATGACAACGCCATTTGCGATAACTGGAACCACATTCGGTGAAAGGATTCCTGAAGGCAGAAGATGAAGCGCATACTTTTGATCGCCAATAACAACAGTGTGTCCTGCATTGTTGCCACCTTGATAGCGGACAACATAATCGACGCGATCACCAAGCAAGTCGGTAGCTTTACCCTTGCCCTCATCACCCCACTGTGCTCCCAGTAGAACTAATGCAGGCATTGGTAAAGCCTTTCCGACTCGTAGGTGTTAGTAATTACTTAAGTAGTGATGTACCGGTCGAGCGTAAATCTTCACAGGCGAGCGCTACACGTGCAGCGAGTCCTGCTTCAGCGGCCTTGCCCCACGCGCGTGGGTCATAAGCCTTTTTGTTGCCGATTTCGCCATCAACCTTGATAACGCCATCGTAATTCTTCATCACATGATCAACGATTGGGCGAGTGAAGGCATATTGGGTATCAGTATCGATATTCATCTTAATTACGCCGTAATCAAGTGAATCGCGAATCTCTGTCAGAAGTGAGCCAGAGCCACCGTGGAATACCAAGTCCATTGGCTTACTGCCATCTGCCAGACCAAGCTTTGCAGCTACGGCATCTTGCAGAGTGTCGAGGATCTTTGGCTGAAGAACAACGTTACCTGGCTTGTAAACGCCGTGAACGTTACCGAAAGTTGCAGCGACCATATAGCGACCTTGCGATCCATCGCCCAAAGTTTCGATTGTCATAAGTGCATCTTCTGGAGTCGAGTAAAGCTTGGCATCGTGTTTTGCTTCAACGCCATCTTCTTCGCCGCCAACTACACCGATTTCGATTTCAAGAATTGTGCGAGCTGCAACTGATTTAGCCAAAAGTTCCTTGGCAATAATCATGTTCTCTTTCATATCAACAGCTGAGCCATCCCACATATGTGATGAGAAGAGTGGTTGTAAACCATCTTTAACGCGCTGGGCGCCAATCTCAAGGAGAGGGCGCATGAAAGTATCGAGCTTCTCTTTTGGACAGTGATCGGTATGGATTCCGATATTGACGTTGTAATTCTTTGCAACAACATGAGCGAACTCGGCGAGCGCTACTGCGCCATCGACCTGGTTCTTAACGGTAGATCCTGATGCGTACTCAGCTCCACCCCAAGAAAATTGAATGATTCCATCAGAGCCGGCTTCAGCGAATCCGCGGATAGCCCCGATAACTGTCTGTGATGATGAAACGTTGATTGCTGGATAGGCGAACTTGCCGGCTTTCGCACGGTCTAACATCGCTGCATAAACTTCAGGGGTAGCAATTGGCATTGTGGCTCCAATAGATAGATCAGTGGGTGTAAACCCTCACTTGACGCACCATTGGGTCTGCTCGAGGCTTACGGCTAATCCAACCACCTACCCCCACGTAAGGGAAAATCGCCACCCCACTACAGCCCCCCAAGACGCAGAATTTTTTGAATCATAGAGATGAGAGCGCCGAGAAGCGCTGGGTTGCTGAGGAATTTCAGGAGGTATGAGAGGAAGGTAATGAGTGTCATGGGGCGATCATCGGCGAGGGCTCAAGCGCTAGCGCCCCAGGTAAGCGCTCGCTGTGGATATTTCAGGCTCTTTCTCAAATGTGGGTGGGCTTGTACTCTGACTAAATGAGCACCGAATCCCTAGAAAATCTCTCCACCGAGAACCGTTCATTTACCCCAACACCTGAATTTTCTGCCGCAGCCAACGCACAACCTGGTATCTACGAGAAAGCAAAGGCCGAGGGAGTCGCTTTCTGGGAGCAACAAGCAGAAGCGCTCACATGGGATCGCAAATGGGATACCGCTCTTGAATGGAATGCACCGCACGCCAAATGGTTTATCGGTGGACGAATCAATGCCTCAGTTAATGCACTTGATCGCCACGTTGCAGAAGGTCACGGTGGACGAATCGCTTTTCACTTTGAAGGAGAACCTGGCGATACTCGTACGATTTCATATGCACAGTTGCTCACCGATGTTAGCAAAGCAGCAAATGCACTTACAGAATTAGGAATTACAGCAGGAGATCGCGTTGCAATTTACATGCCACTGATTCCTGAAGCAGCCGTAGCAATGTTGGCATGTGCGCGAATTGGTGCGATTCACTCTGTTGTCTTCGGTGGTTTCTCAGCAGATGCTTTGCTCTCACGAATCCAAGATGCTGATGCTAAGTTGGTAATTACTTCAGATGGCGGATTTCGAAAAGGTGCAGCATTTGCTTTAAAGCCTGCTGTCGATGAAGCCCTCAAAGGAACGACAAATGTCGAACGCGTTCTCGTTGTAAAACGTACAGGGCAAGCAACAGAGTGGGTCGAAGACCGTGACATCTGGTGGCACGATTTAGTAGATCGCCAATCATCGACCCATACTCCGCAATTCTTCGACAGCGAACATCCGCTCTTTATCTTGTATACATCAGGCACAACAGCTAAACCAAAAGGAATTTTCCACACAACGGGTGGCTATCTCACTCAAGTTGCCTACACACATAAAGTTGTCTTTGACCTAAAGCCAAAGAGCGATATTTATTGGTGCACTGCCGACGTAGGTTGGATTACCGGCCATTCTTATATGGTTTATGGCCCACTTATTAATGGTGCGACTCAGGTTATGTATGAAGGCACTCCTGATACACCTCATAAGGGGCGCATCTTTGAAATCGTTGAAAAGTACGGAGTAACAATTCTTTACACCGCACCCACTCTTATTCGAACATGGATGAAATGGGGAGAGGAACATCCCAATAAATTCAATCTCTCATCGCTGCGATTATTGGGATCAGTTGGTGAACCAATTAATCCAGAGGCATGGATTTGGTACCGCCATGTAATTGGCGGAAATAAATGTCCGATTGTTGATACCTGGTGGCAGACCGAGACTGGTGCAATCATGATCTCGCCGCTTCCTGGAATCACTGCTACAAAACCTGGCTCTGCTATGAGTGCTATCCCTGGAATCAGCGCAAAGGTTGTTGATGATGCAGGTATTCCAGTTGCTAATGGGCACGGTGGTCTTCTCGTCCTAGACCAACCATGGCCGTCAATGTTGCGTGGGGTGTGGGGCGAAGAAGAGCGCTTCAAAGAAACTTACTGGTCAAGATTTCCCGGAATCTACTTTGCTGGAGATGGTGCAAAGTTAGATGATGATGGAGCTATCTGGTTGATGGGCCGCGTTGATGATGTGATGAATGTTTCTGGACATCGCATCTCTACTACCGAAGTTGAATCAGCTCTGGTTTCTCATGAAAGCGTAGCTGAAGCTGCTGTAGTGGGAGCAGCTGATCCAATGACTGGTCAAGGAATTGTTGCTTTTGTAATTCTTCGTGGTGGCGTTGAGCACCTTGAAGGAGATGCTCTTATCAAGATGTTGCGCGAGCATGTTGCAAAAGAAATCGGCGCTATCGCTAAACCACGTCAGATTATGGTGGTTAACGAGCTACCAAAGACGCGCAGCGGCAAGATTATGCGACGCCTTCTAAAAGATGTTGCAGAAAATCGAGTTGTTGGAGATGCAACGACTTTGGCAGATCCGAATGTTATGAAGTTAATCTCTGAGGGGCTAAAGAGCGCTAAAGACGAGGATTAATTCAAGTTTAAGAGCTTGAGTAATCTAGCAACTTCATTGCTTACATCATCTCTGCTTTGCCCAATGTATTTTCTGGGATCAGTCAGCGATGGGTTCTTATCGAGTTCTGCCCTCACGCGATCAGTGAAAATACCGTTGAGGTGAGTGGCGATATTTATCTTGCGCATCCCCGACCTGACGGCTTCTTGCAAATCTGCGTCGCTGACTCCAGACGAACCATGAAGCACTAATGGGATTTTTACTTCTGCTGCAATATCTCGAATCAATCGAAAATCTAGCGAAGCATCACGAGTAGCCATGGCGTGAGAAGAGCCCACAGCTACAGCGATGAGATTGGCACCGGTTTCATTTGCAAAATCTCTCGCCTCGGCTGGTTTGGTTCTGATGCCTGGCGCATGGACTCCGTCTTTGCCACCAACTTCTCCGATTTCAACCTCAAGGGTCGCACCGTAGGATTCACAGAGCGCAAGCATTCGTTGGCTAGCTTGGACATTCTCTTTATAGCCTAGTTTTGAACCATCAAACATGACTGAGTCATAACCTAAATCAAGTGCCTGCTTTACAAGCTCTTCACTCTCGGCGTGATCAAGATGTACAGAAATCGGCAAGGTAGAAGCTTCAGCTATTGCAATAGTGGCTACTGATATTGGCTTTAGCGCGCCGTGGTACTTAACGCAATTTTCGCTGATTTGCAGGATCAAAGGGAGCTGCGATTGCTCTGCACCCATCACAAGAGCTTCTGCATGTTCGAGCAGGATTACATTAAATGCTCCAATAGCAGTGCTGCTATTGACTTTTTCAGCAACTAATTTTTCAGATGTTGTTCGTGACATTCTCTGCTTTACACAACAATCACTTCTACGCCGAGCGCTCTAAATTCCTTGACCGTCTCAGGTGATACTCCATCATCTGTAATGAGGGTATCAATCTCGCTTATTGGGCTAATGGTTGCAAAGGCGCGCTTTGTGAATTTAGAACTATCAGTCACTACAACTAATTTGCGAGCGCGATCGACAACTTGGCGATTCACTCGTGCCTCATCTTCATGATCTGCAGATGCGCCTGTCACGGCGTCAATTGCATCGACTCCAATGAATGCGATATCGATATTTACCTCTTTTAAAACTTCTTCCGCAAATGGGCCAGTGAGTTCATATGATTGCGGACGTGCCACTCCACCAGTAACAACAATTTTTATTTGATGGCGCACAGTTAGCTCTGCCGCAATATTTACAGCATTTGTGACTACAGTGAGAGCTGGCTGAGAATCTGATTGTTCTCCCGGTGCAAATTCAGGGCGAGCAACAAGTGCTCTCGCTACAGCGGTTGTCGTTGTTCCACCGTTGATTCCGATAATTGCGTATCTAGGAACTAACTCTGCAGCAGCGCGTGCAATACGTTCTTTCGCTTCATCACCTCTGGCAACTTTGTAGTTAAGAGGCAAGGCGATTGATCCGCCCGAAGCGACGGCGCCACCGTGTGTGCGCGAAAGCAATTGGCGCTTTGCAAGTGCATCAAAATCTCTACGTACTGTGGCGGGAGAGACATCCAATAAGAGGGCAACTTCTTCAACCTCTAGGCTGCTGCGTTCGATGGCTAGCTCAAGGATTTTGCTCAGGCGATCTTGCTTATTCATCAAAACCCCCGCTCTCCTTATGAAGAATCTAGTCGAGAATTCGACTAAAACATCCATTAATCTCTCAGATATTGCTTATTTGCCATCCCATATAGTGGGAAAAATGCTCGAATATGCTCGTAAACTTAATATTAAAACCAAAATAATGCAAAATTTCTTGACTCACCCTTTTCTACTACCTATAGTTCGCGACATGTCCGATTCAATCAACACAGAGCTGGAAATTGCATCTCAGCCAGATATTTGGCGTCAGGTTGCTCAATATGCTCCTGAGGTTATTCACCGCCTGCCACAACCTGGCGAAAAGGTGGCAGTTGTCGGATGTGGAACTTCTTGGTTTATGGCGATGGCCTATGCCGCCCTGCGCGAAAAGGCTGGCCACGGACATACCGATGTTTATGCGGGATCGCAGTACAACCACAGCCGTAACTACGATCGAATAGTTCTGATTTCACGCTCTGGCACAACGACTGAAATTCTCGATCTCTTGGCTACATTAAAAACGCCATCTGTTGCTCTTACTTCAATTCACGGCTCACGCTTTGCTGAATTAGCGAGTGATGCCATCGTCATGGATTTTGCTGATGAAAACTCAATTATTCAAACTCGTTGGGCAACTGCTGCGCTTGGACTCCTTCGCGCATCTTTGGGATTCGATTTAAACTCAATCGTCAAAGATGCAGAGGCAGCGCTCGCTAGTGATCTCAGTAAATTCGCTAAGGTCGATCAAATAACTTTCCTTGGTTCAGGTTGGACTATCGGACTTGCCCACGAAGCAGCTCTTAAAACTCGTGAAGCTGGGCAATTTTGGGCTGAGGCGTATCCACACCTGGAATACCGCCATGGCCCATTATCTGTCTCGCAGCCAGGCCGCGCTGTCTGGGCATTTGGAGAGCTTCCAGATGATTTAGTGCGCGATATTCAAGGCACTGGTGCAATCCTCGAAACAAGCACCCTTGATCCCATGGCTCACCTCATCCGCGCTCAACGTTTAGCGGTCGAAATTGCCAAAGCTCGAAACCTTGACGCAGATTATCCGCGTGGGCTGACTCGCTCGATTATTCTGCATAAGTAAATACACTTCCTCTGTGAGGTATGTAGTAGCGATAGATATTGGTGGCACAGATATTAAAGCTGCGCTCGTCAATGAGAACCTCGAAATTGTCTCCTCCTCTCTGAGACCAACTCCTAAGCAAGATAGCACCGCAGCTAAAACAATTGTCACAATAAAAGAAATTGTTAATGAATTGTCACAGGGTTACACCGTTTCTGCGCTCGGTGTCTGTGTCTGCGGAGTCTTTGATGATGTAAATGGAATCTGCATCTGGTCCGGTAATTTGGATTGGAAAAACATTCATCTGCAAGAACTCTTAGCTCAAGAATTATCTATCCCAGTAGTTGCCGGTCACGATATTCGCACGGCTGGTACTGCTGAAATGCGAAGTGGTGCCGCTGCTGGATACACAAATTCTATTTTTATCGCCATTGGTACTGGAATAGCCGCATCGCTAGTGATGGACGGAATGATTCGATCTGCTGATGGATATGCCGGAGAGATTGGCCATCTTGATGTCGGTGGAGATGCACAATGTGTCTGCGGTCGAACTGGTTGTTTAGAAGCGCAAGCATCTGCTCTTGCAATAAGTACTGCTTATGAAAAAGCCGCTGGAAAGAGTGGCGTAAGCACCGAAGAGATTTCAAAGCTAGTTAGTGATGGTGATCCAATAGCGAGCAAAGTTTGGAATGACGCGATGCTGGCACTTGCCCGTGCTTGCGAAGTATTAATCACAACTCTCTCACCTGAGGCAATTATTTTCGGTGGAGGGTTAGCAAAATCAAAGGATTTAATGATTAATCCGATTTCAGAAGCTCTTGATAAGAGACTCACCTTTCAACGCAAACCAGAGCTAAAAATTGCATTTTATGAATCGACGGCCGGCACTGTCGGGTGTGCGATGGCGGCATTCGATCTCATCAATGAGGCTCTGTGAAAACTCATATCCACGCAGCGCGCGTCGTTATTGATAGTGAAGTCAGCACAAACATCTGTGTCGAAGTTTCACAGGGCTTGATATCGGCGATTACGCCTAACTGCTCAGAACCTGCAGACCGCACAATTTCGGGCACTTTGATTCCTGGATTCGTTGATATTCACTGCCACGGAGGTGGTGGTTTCTATTTCTCTGATACCGATGCCACAAATATCGAAAAAGCACGACTGATACATAAAGAGCGCGGCACGACAACGCTTCTTGCCTCACTTGTAACTCAACCAATCGGAGTCCTTGAGGAAGAGATTCAAAGGTTGGTTCCACTGGTCCAGAGTGGTTTATTCGCTGGAATTCACCTGGAGGGCCCATATCTTTCAGAGGCACGATGTGGTGCGCACCAACCAGATCTTCTTAGAGCTCCTGATATCGATGAACTTTCAGCCCTCATTGATTCTGGTTTCGGAACAATTGTTATGGTTACTTTGGCACCAGAACTTCCAGGTGGTATCGAAGCAATTAAATATCTTATTTCACGCGGTGTGAAAGTTGCTCTCGGACATAGCCAGGCCAGCGCGGCAATTACCGAAGAAGCTATCAGCGCAGGCGCAACTTTGATAACTCACTTCACCAATGGAATGCCAAAGCTCATCGACGCAGCCGGAACGATTGCTGAAGTTGCACTTGCCGATGGCAAAATCCCATTAGAGATAATTCTTGATGGTGCGCATGTCTCTGATGCGACTTTGGAAGCGGTGAAGAGTTCTGGAAAGAACCGAATCATTCTGATCACTGATGCCATCTCTGCTGCTGGTGCTGATGATGGCGACTATCAGATCGGTAGCCTTGAAGTAAAAGTCGAGCAGAATATCGCGCGATTAGTTTCGAACGGATCCCTCGCCGGAAGCACTCTGACCATGGATAAAGCCTTCAAAAATCTTCTTGATTCAGGCTCATCTTTAGCTGAGGCGGTTCATGCAGCATCGACGTTACCTGCGCAGACTCTTGGTCTTAATGACGTAGGTTCAATATCTGTAGGCAAGAAAGCTCATTTACTTGAGCTCCAGGAAAACAAACTCATCACACTGCTTGGAATTTAACTTCGATTTGTTCCTTGAGCTCCTGGATAATTGAAGGGGCATAAGTATTTATCTCAAGATAAACCTTGCTCTCTGAAACTACATTTTGACCAGTTGACCAAGGCGCCCAGAGAAGAACTGTGCCGACGAGATAAATGACAATCACTACTTTTGCGCCATCTAGCAGCGCCCCGATTAATGAGTTGAACCAAGCCAGCGGTCCTCGGACAATCGTAATCTTCAAAGCTTTCGCAACTATAGAACCTAACCAAGTGCCAATAGATGCTCCAGCGATAATTGCAAGAATTACCCATGCGCTCTTATTGTATTGAAGCGCTAAATACAGACCGCCGATAGCACCTGCGATATATCCGACACTGCGTAGCAGAGATTTGATAAATCCATCTCGATAGCCGCTAACAATTGCAAGCACTAGTGCAATCACTGCAACAATATCGAAGATCATGAGACTCCCAGGTGCTTACTAGATAATTCTTTCAGCTCAGTAAGAGATTTTATAGGACCAATATGTTTATAGATGGTTTCGCCATCAGAGCCGATAAACCATGTGACGGGTACGCCCATTCCAAAGTATTTGCGGGTAGAACCATCGCTGTCATAGAGATTAGGCCAGGTTATTCCATAATCACGAACAAATTGGCGACCAGCTTCACGGTTAGGCTCTTCAACATCGACGCCAATTAGCTTGATTGAAGGATCCATCTGAGCATAAAACTCACGGAAATATGGAATCTCATCTCTGCATGGGTCGCACCAAGAGCCCCACACATTGATTACCGCCGGACCTTTGATTAAATCGACAGGTACGCCACTGGAACCATCGAGGCAATCTAAAGCTTCAAATTTCGATTCGTTCTGCAAAATTTCAATCTCTGCACAAGATACAACCTCACCATTGAGATTAGGGGTAGACGTTGCACAGCTAGTCAGCAATAGCGTTAATGGTATTGCTAGAAATAATCTTTTCATCGAAAATCCTCATCACTCTTTAGTAGCAACGAAGCTTTAACCGGATCCATCTCGCCGATTCCAAAAGATGGGCAGAGCTTTGCAAGTGGGCAAGCACCGCAGGCAGGTTTGCGCGAATGACAGACGCGTCGTCCATGCCAAATCATCCGCTGCGAAAGATTGGTCCATTCTTTCTGCGGAATCAATTCGCCAACTTCGTGCTCGACTTTGACCGGATCCATCGATGATGTCCATTCAAATCTCCGGGAAAGGCGACCAAAATGTGTATCGACAGTAATTCCCGGAATTCCAAATGCATGACCAAGTACAACATTTGCCGTCTTTCGCCCAACGCCTGGCAAAGTGATTAACTCTTCGATAGTTGACGGAACAACACTGTCAAAATCCTCAACCAACTTTCTGCCTAACCCTTTGAGATGTCGTGCTTTTGAATGATAAAAACCAGCAGAGAAAATGAACTCTTCAATTTCAGCTAGTGGCGCTTTGGCATAATCAATCGGGCGCCGATATTTCTTAAAGAGCGCCGGAGTTATCTGATTGATCCGCTTGTCGGTGCATTGAGCCGATAAAACAACTGCAACCATAAGTTCTAAGGGATTTCTAAAGTCCAGCTCGCATCGCACATTTGGATAGCGCTTGGACAGGCTTCGGTAGATAGCTCTCGCATCTTTTTGAATTTCGCTAACTCCTGCCACTGGAGTAAAGTACCCGTGTGCCCCAAGATGATGCAGTTATTCGCAAAGCACCGCT
>WLDZ01000139.1 GCA_009704515.1 Actinomycetota bacterium | reverse complement strand
TTGAAGACCATGTGACACTTGTTGTTTCGCTCGCATCTCCCCCACGAGAAACTGCGAAACTTTGACCTTTTTCTATTGTTATGCAATCTCTCCAATTGTGAAAAGCTCTACCATGCTGAGTCTTGAATCCAACACTGTGTATCCCAAAAGGAACCTCTTTGCAGAACCCGCACTGACCCTCGGGCAACTCATGGATACAAGAGGAAATCTTTTTATGCATGGGAAACATACTTAAGGAGCAATCGAGTTATGTGACTGATAATTTCTTCGGGATCAAGATACGTATGGGCCTCCATAAAAAGATATAGTTCATAATCTGGCATTCCGTCACGTTCTGGATCTATTTGAAATTCCGATTCACCAATTCTGTCTTCAATAAATGATCTTGCAGAATCAGGCAAATCTTGAATGTTGAGTAGACGCCCGTATTCTGAGTCTTCTGCTGCGCCTTCCCATGCTGCCAAATCAAAGAACGCCCAAGAGGGTAAGTGGCCTGCGGCAATATCCCTATCGATTTCTGCTTCGATTGCCCCCACGCCCTTTTTTTTAAGTATTTCAACTGTGTCCTGCACGCCAGTCATTCTCCATTTCCGAAGTACTAAAAGTAAGCGCTCAGCGTGATCGAGGACGTCAAAAAAATCGAGTTCAATTCTGCCGGAAGTAAAATCCACTAACTCTTTATCTTTCGCAGCGTCTGCATCAACGGAACCTTCAATCATTTCAACAAGATCATTCAAGAAATCAGTGAGGTGCGGAGGGCACTCTGAGGCATTGATTAAACGACTAATAAAAGTAGTAATCGCATGTCCTCACTTTCCTGATTTCTCGATTTAATGCCCAAAGGTTACGCATCAGGTCTGACAAATACTAGGGAACGCCCTAGGGCCGCGCCCCAGCATCCTCAACCTCATGCATGGCTGACCAGACCTTCATTAGGGGGTGAGAGAAGTCGTAGCCACGAGTGGCTGCTACTTCTGATTTGAAGTTTTTGTAGGTGATTCCTTGAGCCATGTGGGATACCCACTTGGCGAAGATCTCGTGAGAGATGATGACTCTGTAGGGGTAATCATTTGATGGGGTGTTTAGGATTTCTACCCCTGCAACTTCTGCAATAGGTTCAAGAGATTCGTGGTCTCGAGATCGGACCATGAGGTCTTTTCCGTTAGAGACTGCGCTGACAAAACCTGTGTTGGTAAATAGCCACATAGTTAGTGCTCCTTTATTCCTTGACGCCAATAGTTCAAAACTTCAGCTGAGATAAGCGGTTCTGTGAGAGTGCGGGGCAAAGATGAATTAGGGCGTGGGAGCCAAATTACTTTTCTGGCTTTGCCGCCGATTTCAAGTTCAATTGTGTGTTTACGCTGTTCGGCAGGTGTCCATCTACCGTCTTTGATTGCGGCTTCGATTTCGTCCTTCTTGGGCCAAAAACCTCTCTGTGTTTTTGTCTCATCATCTTTCCATGCGCCCCAAGTGTCTGGAATCCCGCGGAAAAGTTTGATTAACTGCTCTGCAGGTTTTTTGCCCATGACGATAACAATTGATGCTGGGCTGATGCTAAAGATCTGATTTAGATAATTGGACGAACATTCTTCTAGCGCCTCACTGACACCAATTTCATTAAAAGACTTGCAATGCACCATTTCAGTCATCACGAAATCTGAATGAGCTGAGACTTGATTGACATCCTTGCCAAGTAACTCAGCAACGCGGCCCCTTATTTCGCGCCAGTAAGCCACTGACTTATCTGAGGGCTGATTATTCTTTAAGTAGGTCTTATCGCGATTAGGGCCAGAATCAATGGCTCCGAAAGTTCTCTCACCTTCATTGATGAAACGGCGAGTAGCGAACTGCCTAATGTCCTCACCACTCCAAGCATCTGTCCAATCTGGATAGTTTTCTTCTGGATTAAAGCTGGGATTGCTTGCAAGAAAAATGATTGGGGCATTATCAAGGTCACCAGTCCATGCCTCAGGGCGATGTGCGGGGGTATCGTAGTAATTACGAACATCTTTAAGCTCGATCAATTGAGTTTTCTGCCAACTCACAACTTTGTGACATGGGTGCGCTACATCCGATACTGCTTTGTTGACCGAAGAACAAGAAGAAATTGTTTCGCCTAGAATCTCTGAATAACTCATTGAGTTCTCGCTTTCTGACCATGCGGTCGGATTCCCGACCGCATGGTGCTAGTGAAGGACTTAAGTATTGGCTTTAAGCCACTTGTTGTGAAGGTGACATACCTAGGAAATGCAGGCCATCTTCGATGAGCCAATTAGCGAAGTTCAGGTTGAACAAGGCATCAGGGCCGCGGTGGGTGCGAATTAAGTTGATGGCATCTTCTGGGGTAGCGCCATCTTTGATGAGGATGAGTGCAAGGACAAGACCTGATCGGTTGAGTCCTGCTTGGCAACGAATTAACACACGGTCGCCAGCTTTCCAGCGGTCGTATCCGAATTGCACTGCTTGGTGCAGGCGCGATAAATCGATATCGCTAATTGATGCATCAGGAACTCCGTAACGAAATTCTTGTACTTGCCAATCTGCTGGGCGGGCCCAGGCATACATGGTCACGATTGCATCGAAGGGAAGATCGGTGCGCTTGCGGTTGTTGGTGACAGCGAGGTGAATGACATCGAGGTCATCGGTGCCGCCTTGAAAGAGATTAGGTGCAATCTCTGAAAATAGTTGTGGATACATTTTTCTCCTTAGTTGATGTAATCATCAGGGTTGATAGTTGGATCAATTTCTTGATTGCGAATATTGCGTGAACGGGTCTTACGTGAATAAGACTCAGTCATGCGCTTACTCGAATACTGAATATCTTCGTTCTCGGCAGTTGCTGCCAAGACGTCGATTTCATCTGCTTCGGCGCGGATGATTTCGAGTGATTGCGCACTTCGCTCATCAGTGACAGGGATCAAAGAGGCCTCCCGACGAAGGGTGGCCGCTGTGCCTTTAAGGCGACCAGAGGCCTCTTTGATCTTGCCATTGCGAAGCTCTTCAACAGCCAACGACTTAGCTGTCTGAGCTTCTAGGATCAATCGTTCGGCACGCACGATTGGATCTGGAACGCGACCTGATGCGACATCACCAGGAACAACATTGATATTGACGGGCATCGAAACTGAAATCTCTTGGCGTTGTGCCAGGTCGAGATATTCGATGGTGATATCTGCAATCGTTGCAAGGCCAAGTGCTGCCATTGCTGGGACTGGGATATCAATAACAAAGCGGCGGTTTTCACCGCTGTAAAGATCACCGAGCTGCACGACATATGTGTCGCCATCTATCCAGTAAGGAAGACGTTGCAGAACTTCGATCTGTGGAGCACCTGCAAGGACAGCAGATGGTGTTACGCGAAGTACTGCGTTGACGATTGCTTTATCAAGCAAGTCATCAACTTCGGCAGCGATTGCACCGACTGCTTCGTCGATGGTTCCGGCGAAGCGGTGCGCGCCTCCCCCGCCTTGCGCGAGCGCCTCAAGAATTGTTTCGTCATAGCCTGTGCCAAGACCGATTGTTGAGGTTGTTACTTTTTCGGTGGCAGATTTTGAAGAAACATCTGTGAAGAACTTTGGGTCTTTTTCTCCTGCGTTGGCATGGCCATCAGAGATAAGTAGCAGTGTTGAACCACCTGATG
>WLDZ01000138.1 GCA_009704515.1 Actinomycetota bacterium | reverse complement strand
GATTATTGCTACCTATAAAGCCCCTAATCAGATTGGCGCAGATAAGAAAGTATCGGATTGGGAGCTTGCACTCGTGCAGCTCGATTCCAACAGTGCAATCCTGGTACTTCGCGGATATTGGCAAGACTCCGAACTCTCTGATTCTGATGAAATTCTTAGCGTGACTGGGGCGATCTATCCACGCCAAATCAAAGATCGCGCCCTCAATACCGATACTCAAATTTCGCGCCTAGATAGCAGCCTGCTGACTTCAACGACAGATCTACAACTTTACGACGGCTTCATCGCTGCATCTTCTGAAGTTCAAGGGACCACCGAAATTATTCGTCCACGCATCACCCCCGAAATGCCTGAAACTGAATTTACTGGGTACTACTGGCAACACATCTCTTACGTTGTGATCTGGTGGTTAATGGCCGCCCTTGTCCTATGGGCCCCTTTCTATAAGAGGCGCGATCTTCAGGGTGTTATGGATGAGGTTTCGGCAGAAGTTCAATAACTAGAAGTTCAGTAACTAGAAGTTCAGTAAGTATCAGGGAAAGTATTAGAGTTAGACCTATGAAAACCCCAATGAGCCGCTTTCGCCTGATGTCGATTCTCTGCGGAACCACTCTGCTGATCTTTGCCTTTGTTTACATGCCCGCAAAATATGGATTTGATGCAATCGAAGAGGGTTCGAACTTTCGATTCTTCTCAATCTTCCATGGCTACCTTTATATCGTCTATATCTTGACTGTTCTACAGCTCGGTGTTCAGAAAGGGATGAGTTACAAAACGATGGCTGGCTTGATTTTGGCCGGCACTATTCCTTTTGTATCTTTCTTCTCTGAGCGGAAAATTGCTAAAAAGTATTCGTAGTCGCGTTAAATCCCTTCTCTATCCATTTTATGAGTCGCGGATTATTCGCGGCCTCGACTTTTCAAGAACACCTCGCCATATCGGAGTTACTCTCGATGGCAATCGTCGCTGGGCGAAGGAAAACCCAGATAGCAATGACCCATACGGCCACAAACGCGGCGCTCAGAAAATCGCAGAGCTATTGATGTGGTGTGAAGAGGTACAGGTCGAAGTCGTTACCTTGTGGATGCTCTCTACCGATAACTTCAAGCGAAGCCCAGAAGAGGTTGAGACCTTAATCGCGGTGATCAGCGAAATCGTTGATGATTTATCTGCCCGAAAGAAGTGGCAGATTAAGGCTGTTGGAGCTCTCGATACCTTGCCTGCCCCACTTGCTGCAAAGTTAGCGAGCCTAGATGGCGCCCCGCATGGAAAATTACAGGTCAATGTTGCTATTGGTTATGGCGGCCGTCGCGAAATTGTTGATGCGGTAAAGGGTTATCTGCATGAACAGCAGCAGGCAGGACACTCAATTGAAGAAGCAACAGATGCACTGACGGCAGAAGCGATTTCTCAGAACCTCTATACCGCCGGCCAACCTGATCCTGATCTTTTGATTCGCACATCGGGTGAACAACGCCTCGGTGGATTTCTCTTATGGCAATCAGCGCTCTCCGAGTTTTACTTCTGTGAGGCTTATTGGCCAGAATTTCGTCGCGTAGATTTCTTGAGAGCGCTACGAGATTACTCGCACCGTCACCGCCGGCTCGGCGCATAGAAATAGCCGGCTCGGCGCATAGATGAAATTTGGGTGACCTCTTAACCTTGTTAAGCGTGTCGAGATACCTTTCATAAAAAGATTGCCTATCTTTATATGATGCCGACCACCTATGTCCTCGACACCTCAGTCCTTCTCGCAGATCCATTAGCGATAGAAAAATTTGAGGAACACGAGGTGGTAATTCCGATAGTGGTAATCAGCGAATTAGAAGGCAAGCGCGATCATCCTGAGCTTGGATACTTTGCTCGCGCTGCTCTTAGATCATTGGATGATTTGCGGGTAAAGCATGGTCGACTGGATCGCCCGATTCCACTCAATGATGAAGGTGGAATGCTCTCAGTTGAGCTTAATCACTCCGATACGAGCACCTTACCTTCGAGCTTTTTGCGCGATAGTAATAATGACACTCGCATTCTTTCAGTGGCAAAGAACCTTATGGCCGAAGGTCGCCACGTTGTTTTAGTCAGTAAAGATCTACCGCTTCGCGTAAAAGCATCATCGCTTGGAATCGAAGCACAGGAATATCTGGCTGAACTCGTATCCAATAGCGGTTGGACCGGAATTGAAGAGTTGAATGTGGGGCATTCACTGGTTGACGAGCTTTATTCATCTGATTATGCAGAACATGAAGCAGCTCACACATTGCCAGTTCACACCGGAATACTTCTACATTCTGAGAAAGGCAGCGCGCTCGCCCGAGTTAGCGTTGATAAGCGCCTTCAACTCGTTCGCGGTGATCGCAACATATTTGGACTTCATGGTCGTTCTGCAGAACAACGCATTGCTCTCGACCTTTTGATGGATGAATCAATCGGAATCATCTCTCTGGGGGGCCGAGCAGGAACTGGAAAATCAGCGCTGGCTCTCTGCGCCGGACTCGAAGCGGTGATGGAGAAGCGCTTGCATAAGAAGGTCATCATTTTTCGCCCGCTCTATCCTGTTGGTGGACAAGAGCTCGGATATTTGCCAGGCAGCGAAGGCGAGAAAATGTCGCCGTGGGCCCAAGCGGTCTTCGATACTTTGGGCGCTTTGGTCAGCCAAGATGTGATTGATGAGATTCTCAGTCGCGGCCTTGTCGAGGTTTTACCCCTGACCCATATCCGTGGCCGATCTCTGCACGACTCCTTCGTCATCGTTGATGAGGCCCAGTCGCTAGAACGCGGAGTTCTCTTGACTGTCCTCTCTCGAATCGGCCAGAACTCTCGGGTTATCTTGACCCACGATGTTGCCCAGCGCGATAACTTGCGGGTCGGTCGCCATGATGGAGTGGTGGCGGTCGTCGAAACCCTCAAAGGTCACCCGCTCTTTGCTCATGTGACACTGACCCGAAGTGAGAGATCTCCGATTGCTGCCCTTGTCACGGAAATGCTCGAAGGTCCAGCTAGCTAGCTGGACTAAAGAGCTAAGGTCCAGCTAGCTAGCTGGCTCGAAATACCCCTCTTTAAATCTCACAGTCGCAATTCGGACATTTGAGACTTCCTCTGTCCTGAGCGGGACTTTTACTTATCCCCAGATGCCACATTTTCTTAGAATTTGCGACTCACGCATGGATTAATTTGCGACTCACCCCATCGATTGCAAGTCTAAGCCCCGTTAGCACCCCAATACCTGGAGCTAACAGGATCTAGAAAACGAGAGAGAGCAAGGAGGCAGTAATGAGAATCAACTACAAGCAAGCCTCTTGGACCCTCGTCGCAGCATTCCTCATTGCTGCATCGGCCCAGCCGACTGCTAATGGTCTCGACCTTCCTGGTTCGACTCAGCTCTACTTTCCAGAGGCAGCAGCGCTAAATATCACCACAGGTCAGAGCGCTGAGAGCTCAGTAATGACTCCCCTCGCCAAAGTTTTTGCCCCAGATATGTCTCGCGTTGCGTTGATGGCCCGCCAGGTTGAGATGGCTCGCACTCCTTCGGGTGCCAAGTATGTAACCCGCCAATTGATGATGGATCAGTATCAATGGGGGAAATATCAATTTACTTGCCTTAACCGTCTCTGGACGAAAGAGAGCAATTGGAACTACAAGGCCCATAACT
>WLDZ01000137.1 GCA_009704515.1 Actinomycetota bacterium | reverse complement strand
TCCTGGAACTTCAACTGGGTATTGCATCGCAAGGAAGAGTCCTGCTTTCGCACGTTCATCCACGCTCATCTCAAGAACATCAACGCCATCTAGGGTTACTGAACCACCTGTGATTGCGTACTTTGGATGTCCTGCGATTGAGTAAGCAAGAGTTGATTTACCAGAACCATTTGGTCCCATGATCGCGTGAGTTTCCCCTGACTTGATTGTCAGGTCTACACCCTTCAGAATCTCTTTATCACCCTGTTCTGTGGTAACTGAAACTTTAAGGTTACGAATTTCTAATGTACTCATTACGGACTCCATTACTTTTCTATCGTGACGGAGTCTCCGTCAACGCTTACTGAATATTTGTGAACTGGTGCTGTAGCAGGTGGCGTAAGAGCTTGGCCTGTACGTAAATCAAACTCCGCGCCATGGAGCCAGCACTCGATTTTAAAATCGGTGATATCTCCTTCAGCAAGAGAGGCATCTGAATGGCTACAGGTATCACCTATAGCAAAGACTTCATCACCAATACGAGCAACGCAGATTGACTCTCCATCTTTCTCGATTCGAACTGGTTTTCCAGGAGTAAGTGAGGCGAAAGAAAGATCTGACATTACTTTCCTGCCTTCTCAAGCTCATCATCGATTCGCGCCATAAGACGCTCTTGGATTGATTCATCACCAATGAGTGAAATGACCTCGTTGAAAAATCCGCGAACGACTAGGCGACGAGCATCCGATTCTTGGATACCGCGTGACATCAAGTAGAAGAGCTGTTCATCATCAAAGCGTCCAGTTGTTGAAGCATGGCCCGCTCCGACGATTTCTCCAGTTTCAATTTCGAGATTTGGAACCGAATCTGCACGCGCACCATCAGTGAGAATGAGATTTCGGTTGAGTTCGTAGGTATCTGTACCTTCCGCAGCAGCTCGAATATAGACATCACCAATCCAGACGGTGTGTGCCTTATCCCCCGCTAACGCGCCCTTGTAATTAACATTTGATTTCGCCTGTGGAACAGCGTGATCAACATGCATACGGTGCTCAAAGAACTGTCCAGCAGTAGCAAAGTAAACACCTTGCAAATCTGCGCTGGCACCTGGCCCCGCAAATTCAACAGTAGGCAAAATACGAACCACATCTCCGCCAATAGTTACGTGGATAGCCTTGAGAGTGGCATCTCGATCAATGATCGCTTTATGAGTTGCGGCGTAAATACTCTTGCTGCCCCATTCTTGCAAAGAGATAAATGTGAGATGAGCTCCAGGTGCTAGAACTATCTCTAAGTCTTCAGCAAGATGAGTATCACCCGTGTTCTCGAGAATTACTGTCGCTTGCGCGTGCTCACCCAGACGAATCTGAAAGCGTGAATATTCTGCACTTGTCAGAGAGCCATTTGCGCGACTCAATCGAATGGGTTTTTCAATTGCCGAATTCTTGGCAATTGTAAGCACTGATCCTTCTTCGGTGTGATTGCGGACGCGATTCACAATTAAGTCGCTGCTTGGTGATGCTGTAACCAAAGCTCCATATGCAAAAGTGACACCTGCCTCTAGCGCATCACTAATGACTAACGAGTGGCGCGTATCGACGGTTGCCGAGCCATCATGCAAACCACCAAGTCGTTTGAGCGGTGTAAATCGCCATGCCTCTTCACGCCCAGTGGGCGTATGGTTTTCGAGCAAATTAGATTGGAGAGAAGACATTAACCAACTGCCCCTTCCATCTGGAGCTCGATAAGACGATTGAGTTCTAGTGCGTACTCCATAGGAAGTTCGCGAGCGATAGGCTCGATGAATCCACGGACAATCATCGCCATAGCTTCATCTTCAGTAAGACCGCGTGACATCAAATAGAAGAGCTGATCATCGGAAACCTTTGAAACAGTAGCCTCATGTCCCATAGAGACATCATCTTCTCTGATATCAACATAGGGATATGTATCTGAGCGAGAGATAGTGTCAACAAGTAGTGCGTCACACTTAACAGTGCTAGCAGAGTGGTGGGCACCTTCTTGGATCTGAACCAAACCACGATAAGAAGTACGACCTCCGCCACGTGCTACAGATTTTGAGATTACTGAAGAAGATGTATATGGAGCAGCGTGAACCATCTTTGCTCCAGAATCTTGGTGCTGGCCTGGGCCTGCAAATGCAAGTGAGAGGGTTTCTCCCTTTGCGTGTGGACCCATCAAAAGTACAGCTGGGTACTTCATCGTCACCTTGGAACCGATATTTCCATCGACCCATTCCATTGTTGCGCCTTCTTCACAGATGGCGCGCTTAGTTACAAGGTTATAGACATTGTTAGACCAGTTCTGAATTGTTGTGTAACGAACCCGTGCACCCTTCTTCACGATAATTTCTACTACTGCAGAGTGAAGAGAATCTGACTTGTAAATTGGGGCTGTGCATCCTTCTACATAGTGAATATATGAACCCTCGTCAGCAATGATCAAGGTGCGTTCGAACTGGCCCATGTTCTCAGTATTGATGCGGAAGTAAGCCTGTAATGGAATATCTACGTGTACGCCTTTAGGAACATAGATAAATGATCCGCCAGACCAGACTGATGTGTTGAGAGCCGCAAACTTATTGTCTCCAACTGGGATTACTGAAGCAAAGTACTCTTTGAAGAGTTCTGGGTGCTGCTTAAGTCCAGAATCTGTATCAAGGAAGATAACGCCTTGAGCCTCTAGATCTTCGCGAATAGAGTGATAAACAACCTCAGATTCGTACTGCGCTGCAACTCCAGAGACTAAACGTTGCTTCTCCGCTTCAGGAATTCCTAGGCGGTCGTAGGTATTTTTAATCTCTTCTGGAAGGTCATCCCAAGTAGCTGCCTGCTTTTCAGTTGAGCGAACGAAGTACTTAATAGTGTCAAAGAAAATTCCGGAAAGGTCAGAGCCCCATGACGGCATTGGCTTCTTATAAAAGAGATCTAATCCCTTAAGTCGAAGGTCGAGCATCCATTGTGGCTCAGACTTCTTCGAACTAATGTCACGAACTACCTCTTCGCTGAGTCCGCGCTTGGCATTTGTTCCAGCATCATTTCCGTCAGACCAGCCGTATTCATAATTTCCAAGGCCTTCGAGTTCTGGGTGTGATGTTGTCATGAGCGCGCCTTTCCAGACGATAGTTGTTTTGCTTGAGGTTTAACTTGAGTTGATTTGACTTGTGGAATAAATGTTGTGCAGACGCCATCGCCATGTGCGATTGTCGCCAATCTCTGAACATGTGTTCCGAGTAATTTTGAAAAGAGTTCTGTCTCTGCTTCACAGAGCTGAGGGAACTCTGATGCGACGTGTGCAATTGGGCAGTGATGCTGACAAAGTTCTTCACCCTGTCCCCGTGAATGAATCGTCGATGCATAACCTTCTTCAGTAAGAAAGTCCGCTAGGGCAGCGCTCTTGTTCTTAGCCTTTGTCAGAATTGGAAAGGCTTTGCGAGCAATCTCATCTGCACGAGATTGTGCGAACTCAGAAACTAAATGAGCGCCCTCGCGCGCTGAAATAAATCTCAGAGCAGCAACAGCGAGATCATCATATGAATGCTCGAACTTCTCTCGCCCTTCGTCGGTCATCACAAATACCTTCGATGGCCGTCCACGACCGCGGGTGAGCGCAACATGAGGCTCACGCGATTCCAGAATTCCGTCTGCGATAAGTAGGTCTAAGTGCCGGCGGACTCCAGC
>WLDZ01000136.1 GCA_009704515.1 Actinomycetota bacterium | reverse complement strand
TGAGAACACCTTCTTGATCTAGTGCTTCAAAGATTGTAATCATGGCTGGCCCAGCGCCAATCAAGGAGATGAGATTCTCACGGGCCTCTCTCGGCCACGGTTTAGGCAATGCGCCTTCTCCTGACTTTAATTTCTCCGAATAGAGCTGAAGAGAATCAAATGAGAGAGGTAAGCCCAATTGCGCAGCCTTTGCCGCTGCACGAAGGCCAATAAATGGATCAAGATTGATATCGATAGTGGAATCGATTAAGACTTCATTGTTTGAAACGCTGATGCCCTCACCGACAACGGTAGAGCGAATTCGCTTGAGAAAACGTCCAAGTCCGTCGCGGCCCCGATTATGTAGTCGATGGAGCGCCATCTGCATTAAATAATCAACAGCCCGCGCCGAATGTGCAACATCGGAGACTAATAAATCAGCATCGCCATATCCCAGAAGTGCTGCAACCTTATCTTGCTCAGCAAATAGAAGGCGGTCTTTATCGCGTCCACTAACAGTATGGAGCGCCTCCCTTACTGTTGACAGTAGCGATTCAGCCCGGCTTATTCTCTCCATCGGAAGAACCACTCGCCCTGAAGTGTTGATTGCTTTGAGAGCGGTGATATCTCTTAAGCCTCCTCGCGATTCTTTGAGATCTGGCTCCAATAGATATGCAAGTTCCCCCGCGCGAGCATGTCTTTCATCGAGTGAACTTTCGAGTAAAGCCAAAAACTTGTCGGCATCGTTTCGCCAATTATCTAGCGCAAGAACTTGTACATCAGCCACGAGGTCAGGCGAACCAACAATCAAACGAATATCTAGCAAACCCATGGCGACTTTAAGGTCAGCCTGTAGCGCATCTTTTGTTTCGCCATAAGTACGGACCGAATGGTCGACTTTGATTTTTTGATCCCAAAGTGGATAGAGAATCTTATTTACGGTTTCAGCTAATTCTGCGGCATCCAAAACGCCATTATGAAGAATGACAATATCTAAATCTGAACCTGGAGCTAACTCACCACGACCAAAACTACCGACTGCGGCAATTGCCATGTTCTTTTCATCGGCGCCGCACTCTTTAAAGAGCCCAGAAAGGAGAAGGTCGCACTCATCTGAGCGCGACCTTCTCTCTCGTGTACCCATATAGCTATCTTATTCGGTTCTTACTTTTCAGTTCTTAGATTGCATCTGGTCCGCGTTCACCAGTTCGAACACGAACAACTTGATCTACCGGAGTAGTCCAGACCTTTCCATCTCCAATGCTTCCGGTGCTGGCAGCTTTGACGATTACATCGACGATATTTGCAGAATCTGCATCATCAACGAGAACTTCAAGGCGAACCTTTGGAATTAAGTCAACGGTGTATTCAGCGCCGCGATAGACCTCTGTGTGTCCACCTTGACGTCCGAAGCCACTCGCTTCAGAGACAGTCATGCCAGTGATACCTGCAGCCTGAAGCGCATTCTTTACATCATCGAGCTTAAATGGCTTGAGAATTGCTGTGATGAGTTTCATCGTTATGCCCCTTTCGAAGCGCCGAAGACGCCACCTTGTGTGTTATCAGATAGTTCATAACCGCGTTCTGCGTGAAGTGCTAGATCGATTCCAGCAATCTCTTCATCGCGCGAGATTCTGAAACCGATTGTCTTGTCGATGATCTTGGCGATCAAGAAGCTGACGATAAAGGAGTATGCAAGAACTGCTACTACCCCGATTGCTTGCTTCACTAACTGCTCTGTTCCGCCACCATTGAAGAGTCCAACTTCAACACCAACGAAGCCGATTAGTAGCGTTCCTACGATGCCACCAACAAGGTGAACTGCAACCACATCGAGTGAGTCATCGAAACCGAATCGGAACTTAAGACCTACAGAGAGCGCACAAAGTGCACCTGCAACGAAGCCGATGATGAGTGCGCCACGCGCATCCACTGCAGCACATGCTGGAGTGATTGCCACAAGTCCCGCAACAACACCAGATGCTGAACCAAGGCTGGTTGCATGTCCATCACGAATCTTTTCAACCAATAGCCATGCTAAAACAGCCGCAACTGTTGCTCCGATTGTGTTTAGGAGTGCAAGGCCTGCAGTTCCATTTGATGCAACTGCAGATCCGGCATTGAATCCAAACCATCCGAACCAGAGAAGAGCTGCGCCTGTCATTACCATGGGAAGGTTATGTGGCTTCAATGGAACTTTTCCAAAGCCAACACGCTTTCCAAGAACAATTGCCAGAGCCAGACCTGCAGCACCTGCGTTGATGTGTACTGCTGTACCGCCAGCAAAGTCGATTGCGCCAAGCGTATTTGCAATCCATCCACCAGTCTCTGCTACAAAGTCATCAAATGCGAAGACCCAGTGAGCAACAGGGAAGTAAACAAGAGTCGCCCAAATTCCTGCAAATGCCATCCATGAACCAAACTTTGTGCGATCTGCTATCGCACCAGAGATGAGTGCAACTGTAATTGCCGCAAACATTCCTTGGAAAGCTACGAATACTGTCGCTGGAATTGTTCCGATCAAGGCATCTGCATTATCGAGACCCTTTAAGAATAGGAATTCATTTCCATCGCCAATGATTCCTTGACCGCCGACAGAGTCACCAAAAACGAGTGAGAATCCATAAGCAATCCAAAGAACAAAAACAAGAGCAAGTGCTCCAAAAGACATCATCATCATATTTAGTACGCCCTTAGCGCGAACCATGCCGCCATAGAAAAGCGCCAAACCTGGGATCATAAGCGTGACCAATCCAACGCTCATCATCATCCAAGCGGTATCACCTGAACTGAGAACTACCTCTTCCATATGCCAACCCCTTTTTCATTACTCGTATTACTCGCCTTTGAGATGGGCATAAGGTGCCAAAAGGGGGTTACATGTACCGACCTGGAAGGTTAAAGGGGTGAAACAAATGAGCCTCTAATGTTTCGGCTATGTAACGCGGCTCGTTCAATCCCTTGCTGGAGCTATGAAATCAGGGAGTCGAGGTAGGCATCGCTGTTGAAGGCCGAAAAATCAGAGATTGCTTCACCAGTGCCCACGAATTTAATCGGCAGATCGAGGCGGTTCTCGATAGCGAGAGCTGCTCCGCCGCGCGCGCTTCCGTCGAGTTTTGTAACAATCAAACCCGTCAATGTAACGGCCTCATTAAAGAGTTCGGCTTGTGTCAGCGCATTCTGGCCCGTTGTGCCATCAAGAACGAGCAGAGTTTCTGAAACTGGAAGTACCTTCTCAATCACGCGTCGAACTTTGCCAAGCTCTGCCATTAAATCATTTTTAGTGTGTAAACGACCTGCGGTATCAATAATCAAATAGTCAACATTTGCAGCGAGAGCCGCTTTTGCTGCATCAAATGCAACTGAGGCTGGCTCGCTCTCCGCTTTTCCGGTAACTACAACCACACCTACTCGATCTCCCCATGTGCAGAGTTGATCAACGGCGGCAGCTCTAAAGGTATCTGCTGCTCCTAATAGAACTGACTTGCCTGACTCCTTTAAATGGTTTGCAAGTTTTGCAACAGATGTTGTCTTACCAACACCGTTAACTCCTACGACCAAGATAACGGTCGTCGTGTTAGCTCCTGTTAACTCTCGGCTTTTTGAAGTGAGATAACCGTTGAGAATCAACCGCAAAGACTCTTGCGCATCATCCCCCTTAATCTGCTTACCTTGCGCAATGATTTTCTCTGTCAGAGCCGGACCAAGGTCAG
>WLDZ01000135.1 GCA_009704515.1 Actinomycetota bacterium | reverse complement strand
TAGCCAAGTAACTACTTGCCAACCCAGTTACTTACCAAGAATAGATTTCATCCACTTTTCAATATCATCAGGATGGCGCGGAATATTCTCGCTCAAGTTCACATATCCATTAGCAGTCACAACAATGTCATCTTCGATGCGAATTCCGATTCCGCGATATTCGGGGGCAAATAGCTCATCATCAGGCTGGATATAAAGGCCTGGCTCTACGGTAAAGACCATTCCTTCTCGCAGTTCAGCATCGAGATAATTCTCTTTACGAGCGTGTGCACAATCGTGGACATCCATACCCAAGTGATGGCTCACTCCGTGCAGAGTCCATCTGCGATGAAAACCCATCTCTGGAGTCAAGGATTCTTCAGCCGTAACGGTGAGAACTCCAAGTTTTTCCAAACCTCTAGCCAGAACCGCCTGGCAGGCCGCGTTTACATCAGAGAATTTTGCACCGGGGCGAATTGCTGCAAAACCAGCTAACTGCGCCTCATAAACCAACGTATAGAGCGCATATTGTTCACGAGTGAATGTGCCAGATACCGGCAATGTGCGTGTGATATCTGCAGTGTAGAAAGAGTCAACTTCGACTCCGGCATCAACTAATACAAGATCACCGCTGCGGATATCCCCATCATTGCGAATCCAGTGCAACACGCAAGCATGAGCGCCAGAACCAACAATCGTGCTATATCCAAGATCATTGCCTAAAGCACGAGCGCGTCCATAAAAAGCTGATTCTAAAATACGTTCACCGCGCGGACGTTCTAGCGCTGCCGGAATTGCAGAGATAACGTCACAGAAACCAAGCGCCGTGGCATCGACAGCTTTCTGCAGCTCATCAATCTCATAAAGATCTTTAACGAGACGTTGTTCTGATGTAAAGGTAAGGAACTCTTCTTCTCGCGCATGCTTGGTTACAAGTTCATCAACTTTGATATCTTCACCACGAATAGTCAGTGACTTGGTGCGACCCTTAAGCAAGAGTGGCAAATCTTTTAGGTTACGCGTCTCTATTTGATATGTAGTTTGCGCTTCTTCTAAAGTGAAGCGACGCCCAACCCAAAGTTCGCCGTAACGATAATCGCGATAGAAGTCATCAGTCTCACGAGTAGAGCGCGGATTGATGTAAAGGTAAGAGGTATGTCCATCTGCAGTTGGTTCCATAACAAGCACAGCATCTGCCGTTGCATCTGCTCCTTGGACCCCACTGTAATAAGCAAAAGCGCTGTGAGGTCTAAATTGATAATCGGTATCGTTAGAACGCACCTTAAATCCACCAGCCGGAATCACTAAACGAAAACCAGCAAAGGCCTCAGAGAGCACAGATCGTCTGGCGTAGGCATAAGTAACAACTTCTAGAGGCGCTAAATCTGGCAAATCTGAAGGCGCCCAACCCGAGTGCATAAAATTTGAAAAGAGATCTGAAGGCTTCTGGTCGTGCTTGCGGTCACCTGATTCTTCATCGGCGATATTGGCGCTCATAGGGCTAGATTACGCGGTTTAGTAGAAGATGAAAGAACGGGTAAACTTCCCCTGCAATAAGGAGACGTCGCATAGCCCGGTCGAGTGCGCCTCACTGCTAACGAGGTAAGGGGTTAAACCCTTCAGGAGTTCAAATCTCCTCGTCTCCGCAGATTAAAGGTAGGCTTTTACGCATGCAATCTACTGATGAGAAATATGTCATTGGTGTTGATTACGGAACCCTTTCTGGGCGCGCCCTGCTTGTGCGAGTCTCCGATGGCGCAGAGATCGCAACCGCCGTCTTTGAATACCCACATGCAGTCATTGAAGATGTTCTGCCTACATCAGGTACCAAACTTCCACCTGATTGGGCGCTACAAGTTCCATCAGATTATGTTGATGTTCTCAAGAAGACTATCCCAGAAGTTCTCAAGTCATCAGGTATCAACCCTTCGCAGGTAATTGGAATCTCTACGGATTTCACTGCCTGTACTGTCTTGCCAGTTAAAGCAGATGGCACGCCACTTTCAGAGCTCTCTGAATTTTCAAAGAACCCACACGCATTTGTGAAGTTGTGGAAACACCATTCTGCGCAACCACATGCGGATCGCATCACAGATCTCGCTCACGCACGTAAGGAGCCATGGATTGCGCGTTATGGCGGAAAAATTTCTTCTGAGTGGGAGTTTGCTAAAGCGTTACAGCTTCTTGAAGAAGCACCCGAGATTTATGACGCCATGGATAAATGGGTTGAAGCAGCAGACTGGATTATCTGGCAGCTCTGCGGCAAGTATGTGCGCAATGTTTGCACCGCAGGCTATAAAGGCATGTTGCAAGATGGTGCCTATCCAAGCCGTGAATATTTGGTAGAGCTCAATCCAAAGTTTGAGAACTTCATCTCTGAAAAATTAGATCACGAGATTGGACAATTAGGTGCGCTCGCCGGGACACTCACGGCAGAAGCTGCGAGCTGGACCGGTTTATCCGAGGGCATAGCAGTAGCTGTTGGCAATGTCGATGCGCACGTCACGGCTGCTGCAGCTAATGCCGTTAATCCAGGACAGATGGTTGCAATCATGGGCACATCGACATGCCATGTTATGGTCTCTGAAAAATTCGCCGAAGTCCCAGGAATGTGTGGTGTTGTCGAAGGCGGGATCATCGCTGGAAAACTTGGCTATGAAGCAGGTCAATCAGGTGTCGGCGATATCTTCGGCTGGTTTGCAAATAATTATGCGCCAGCTTCATATACGGCTGCAGCACAGAGCGCTGGAATTGATATTCATAGTTATCTATCGCAGCTTGCAAGCAAACAACCTGTAGGTGCGCACGGTTTGGTTGCACTTGATTGGCAGAGTGGAAACCGCTCTACCTTGGTTGATCACCAACTATCTGGGCTAATTGTGGGAATGACTCTTGCTACTAAACCAGAAGAGATCTATCGAGCCATTGTTGAATCGACTGCTTATGGTGCTCGCAAAATTGTCCAAACATTTAATGAATCTGGCGTACCAGTAAAGGAATTCATCGCAGCTGGTGGATTGATAAAAAATAGTTTTGTAATGCAGATCTATGCCGATGTTCTTAATATGCCAATCACCATCATCCGCTCTGCGCAAGGTCCAGCGCTAGGTTCGGCTATTCATGCCGCAGTAGCTGCTGGTGCCTATCCCGATGTTGTCACAGCTGGTGCTGCTATGGGAGGCGTTGCAAAAGAGTCATATCAACCAAACGCAGCTAACGCTCAGGTGTATGACCAGCTTTATCGCCACTACAACGAACTCTATGAAGATTTTGGACATAACGGCGCAATGCATTCGCTGCGCGCTATCCGCGATCGTGCACTTTTAGGAGGTACGAAATGACGACCCATAGCCAACTTCGAGAGAAGATTTGCAACCTCAATATTGATTTACAGCGTTATGGCTTAGTTGCATGGACCTCTGGCAACGTCTCTGAGCGCTTGGAAGACGGCAAGAGTTTTATGATCAAACCAAGTGGCGTGAAGTATGAAGAACTCAAGCCCTCACAAATGATTATCTGCGATCTCGATGGCAAGGTGCTTGAAGGTGAACTCGCGCCATCAAGTGATACCCAAACGCACGCATACATCTATCGCCATATGAGCCATATCAATGGAATTGTGCATACTCACTCTAATTACGCTGCTGCATGGACAGCCATTCACAAGGCTATTCCATGTGCGCTTACCGCAGCGGCAGATGAATTTGGGGGAGAAATTCCACTAG
>WLDZ01000134.1 GCA_009704515.1 Actinomycetota bacterium | reverse complement strand
TGGCACTTCGCCGATTTTTTTTACGGCTTAGGCGGAAGTTTTACGACCTGACCTGCATAAACCAGACCTGCTCCATACCCAATTATGAGTGCGAGCTTGCCATGAAGTTCGGGATGCTGATCAAGGAGTGCATCCATTGCGAGCGGAATAGATGCAGCTGATGTATTTCCATTAACGCGAACATCGTCAGCGATGATGACGCTCTCAGGAATATTCATCTCTTTAGCCATTGTTTCGATAATTCGAATATTTGCCTGGTGTGGAATAAATGCATCGATATCGTTGACAGTTAATCCCGCTGATTCAAGTGCCTTAAGTGCTGCCTTACTCATAGAAAAGACCGCCCATCTGAAAACTTTCTGTCCTTCTTGAGAGATATTTGGCCAAGCGATACCAGCTTTAGTCAGTTGGCTCTCGTTATCGCGCACATCAATCCAAGACGGATTCATCAAAATTGCATCGCGACTATCGGCATCAGAGCCCCATTCGACCGGGCCGATGCCTACTTCCTTCGCTTCACCAATAATCACTGCACCTGCACCATCTGCGAAGATAAATGCAGTTGCGCGATCGGCAGGATCGGTGAAGTCCGTAATCTTCTCGGCCCCAATAACCAGTACCCTCTTAGATGAGCCGGCCTTAATAAAGTCATGAGCCATTGATACCGCGTAACAAAACCCTGCACATGCTGCGTTGATATCAAATGCCGCAGCTTTTGGATTTCCGAGACGTTGCAAGAGCGCTGTCGCTGCCGATGGCGCCTGAAAAGGAAAAGTAATGGTGGCGACAATAACTGTATCGATGTCATCGATTGTTAATTTGGCATTTTTCAAGGCATCTTCTGCCGCCCAGATTGCCATATCAAGTAATTGCTCGCTCTCATCTGCAAAGCGTCGCGTCACAATACCGGTGCGCTGTTGAATCCATTCGTCGCTTGATTCAATCAAATCAACGATTTCAGAGTTAGGCACCAAGCGCTTAGGGCGATAAGAACCAACTGAAAGGATTTGGCTTTCGCTACCTTCGCGGACCTTTATCTTCATTTCGAAATCTCCCCATGGGCTGCAATAAATTGTTGCGCACTTTCTATATCTGCAGGTGACTTTAGCGCGAACTGGGCAACATCTGGTGTTGCACGCTTAACTAGACCAACAAGTGTTCCAGCAGGTGCCAACTCAAGAACTCCAGTCACGCCCTGGCCCTGCAATGTACTCATACATAAATCCCATCGAACTGGGTTGGAAATCTGTTCAACAATACGATCAAGAATCTCGCGGCCATTAGTTAATACCGCTCCATCTTTATTTGAAAGGACTCCTACTTTCGAATCCACAACGTTGATTGCTGCTGCAAGTTCGCGCAATGGCGCCACGGCGCTCTGCATAAAAGAGGTATGAAAAGCACCGGCAACGGCTAACGGGCGAACT
This sequence comes from Actinomycetota bacterium, assembly GCA_009704515.1. Next base: position 2,334 of record WLDZ01000134.1, on the reverse strand, counting down.
CTCGCTCCTTCGGGTGCGAGCTTTGCAAGTGCATCAAGATCGCCGGCTGCAACTATTTGACCCGCGCCATTATCGTTTGCAGCAATCAACCCAGCACTTGTAATCGCTGCTAGAACAACATCACGTTCGCCACCAAGTACAGCTGCCATGCCAGATGGCTTAACAGAAGCCGCCTTAGCCATCTCAGAACCACGTAGACGAACTAACTTCATCGCATCAAGAGGCGTAATTACGCCCGCAATAGCTGCGGCGGTTATCTCGCCAACAGAATGGCCAGCAACATGAGAAAACTTTCCAGCTATCTCAATTGTGAGAGCACTTAATAGACCAGCAGCGACAATTAATGGCTGGGCATGAGCGGTATCTTTGATTTCATCAGCAGATGCATGGATACCGAGATGAATAAGATCTAAACCGATTGCATCGGACCACTGAATCAATAGTGCGCGACTATCAGAATCTTCAATCCAGGGAGAAAGCATTCCTGGAGTTTGAGCACCCTGTCCGGGAGCGATGATTGCGAGCACGAAACAAATATAAAGGTATCTCTGCGATACCCACGAGTACTTCCAGAGTTAAAAACTAACTTCGCGTAACAAGCCAGACTTGGGCGCAATGAGGTGCCACTAGAACCTTTGCTTCAGGTAATTGAATCTGCGGCTCATGCATTGTTACTGTAGAAGCCGCGTCAAAAATTCTCCTGAAACTTGAACCCCAATGGTTATCTGGCAGAGTGAAAAGGGTTTCTTCTGTCGCTGAGTTGAGAAGTAATAAGAGTCCGCGATCAGGACCAGCATCAATAAAGACAGTAAGGCTTCGCTTATCACCATCTTCCCAGTGATCATCAGTCATTTCGTGGCCACCCAAACTAAACCAAGCAATATCTTTTCGCTGGGTACCTAAGTCAACTCGACCAGTAAAGAATTCGGCAGCAACATCTGCGAGGTAGGTTTTACGAATTCGCGAAAGTTCGGCGACTGCTTCTCGCATATCTAACTCTTCATCGTTGAGTTCCCATTTATTTGCCCACCCGCCCATAAATGTTTCTGGTGAATCTGCAATACCGATATGCATATCTTTTGGCATCGAATAAGAATTATTCGAACCGGCTTGCGTACGAGAAATCTCATCGCCCATGGTGATCATGGGAACACCAGCGGATAACATTAAAGTTGTCATGATTGATTTCTTAAGTGAATGACGGCGTGCATTAATGACTGGGTCATCAGTTGAACCTTCATGCCCTAGGTTCCACGAACGATTCTCATGTGAACCATCGCGGTTATCTTCTTGATTAGCCTCATTGCGCTTCGCTGAATACATCACCAAATCAGCCAGGGTAAAGCCGTCGTGCGCTGAAATAAAGTTAATCGATGATGTTGGGCCGCGATAGTAAAAGACATCAGAGGAACCGCTAATACTTGAGGCTAAATCAGAGACGCCTTCGCCATATCCACGAGCGAGATCACCTAACCAGAACTGACGGACCGAGTCGCGGTAGCGATCGTTCCATTCACGAAGTGGGTGTGGAAAATCTCCAAGTGAATAGCGCGAGATATCCCATGGTTCGACAATCATCTTAAAGTTACGAAGCACAGAATCAGATTCGATTGCAGCCATAAGTGATGAGTTAAAAGCAGAATGGCTTGTATATAACGCTGTTGCTAAATCAAAGCGGAACCCATCTACACCAATTACTTCAACCCACCAACGCAGCGAATCAATGATGTGACGGACACCGTGAGGGCTACTTGCCGCAAGAGTGTTTCCGCACCCAGTGACATCGATGTAGTTTCCGTTGGCATCTTGGCGATACCAAGCTTTATTATCAATTCCCTTAAATGACAACGTTGGCCCAGCAACGCCTCCTTCAGCGGTGTGGTTATAAACAACATCGAGATAAATCTCGATGCCTGCCTCGTGTAAACGATCTACTGATTCTTGTAGTTCACGGATCGGATCATCTGTGGCTGCGTATTCAGAATGCGGTGCAGAGAATGCAATCGCGTTATAGCCCCAATGGTTCTTGCGTCCGCGTGCCCAAATTGTCGGCTCGGTCGCATAAGAATGTATCGGCAATAGTTCAACTGCTGTTACCCCTAAATGCTGAAGGTGAGCAATCGTGCTTTCGTGACCGAGCGCTTTATATGTTCCGCGTTCTTTTTCTGGAATTTGATTGTTCTTCGCGGTCAGACCTTGCACATGCGCTTCATAAATAACAGTTGAAGTCCACGATGTAAGTGGGCGATGAATCTCGCGCGGTTGGTAATCAGTGACGACCGAGTAAGGAACAAACCCTGCGCTATCGCGATTATCGCGAACATCGCTATCGCC
>WLDZ01000133.1 GCA_009704515.1 Actinomycetota bacterium | reverse complement strand
CTTTGTCAATGCGTGGAATGAAGACCACATCACTTCAACTGCATACGTTTTGATTGATCCAGACACCAATGAACCTGATCTACTTGATGATGGGGAGTATGTCGTTGTCCTCAGAAACTCGTTTCCTTTTTATGGCTCGGTAACGAAGGAATTCATTGAATTCATGTTCCATTGTTTCCAAGAAGACGTTTGTGAGTTTTATGGATTGACAGATGACGATGAAGAGATAGAGGAAGATCCAGAAGATTCTGATAATGAGGTCAACCCTGAACAAGTTCCTATTCCTCTTCTTGAACAACTTCAACTGGAGTTGGTTTTAAATCCGATTCAATCTGCTCGAAGTCTTGCCAGATCACTGGGTATTTCAAAATATGAGGTGAATCATCTTTTGTACAAGCACAAAGAGTTATTCGAAAAAGAAGGTACTTCCCCACCACTGTGGGCTAACAAAGGAGAAATGAGTGAGTGAAGCAACATGGACAGTTACGGGAGTACTTTCTGACCTCATTGAGGATTCGCGACGAGCAGAAATGCACATAACAGTGGACGAAGGTCTCATTGTCCTGTTTAAGCGATTCGATGGAAGCAAAGCCACAGAAGCTGTGATTCAAAGTGCTCGCGACTTGATCGGCGAAAAGATCACGGCAAGTGGAACAATCCAGCCACATGCTGACAGCAAGTTGCGAACGCCGTACTTTCTCAGTCCATCTGAACTACACGCAGGCTGACTTCCAATCCGCAGTTACTTGCATCTGAGGCCTAAAGAATTGGCGTTTGTTCGTCAGTGGCGAGTTTCATGAATTTCATGAATTCTTTCTCGAATTCCGCCGGGCTCATTCCAAAGGCGAGTTTGAACGTTTTGGCCCAGCCAAGTTGAGCAATATTCGGATAGAAAGTATCTAGCAATACATTCGGACTGGACTTGTGCACGAGGTATGCAATCGCCCAGGTACCAATGTCGTATGGGGAAAGCTTTTCGCTACGCCCGTCTGCATCACTTAGTTTGAGATTCTTATACCGCAACATTGACGCTTTGGCTGAGTCAAGCTTTCCCACCATTGCATCGTGGAAGCTGAAATCATCAAGTTCGCCTTCATATATCGGAAGTTCGCCGCGCAGTCGAAGATCGGATACTGCCCGAAGAGACATGAATTCGGCGGAGCCTTCAGAGAACCATGTTGGTCCAAAGAATTTCTTATGTAGAACCGGATCATATTCAATATCTACGGTGCTCGGACTTGCTGAACGCTGAACAACGTGAAAATACTCATGGAAGATGATCTGCTGGTCATGAGCGGCATACTCCGGAAACTCGTCGGAGAAGCCTGCAGGGTTAGACAAAATAATTTGAAGAAATCCATATTTCGCGGTGTGTGTGAGTTGCCCTCGAAGGTGATGGTCACGTTCTACCGCATCAATTGCTGACCATTTTCTATATTCTTCAAATGAGTTGTACCTGTTTTCATCTAGACAGGTGAACTTATTCATCTGTTTCAGATCTGCCCGTCGAGCGCAGTATTCATTAATCATGTTGAAGATTGGCATGGTTTGGATTCCAGTTACCCAGACTTCCAATGGTCCATAATTCGGCCAGTACCGAGTTGCCTTCTGGAATGTCTCTTCAACGCGTTCACGCGACCGTTGGGGAATATCTGATGCGTAGAAGAAGATGGGCTTCTCGTCCGTTGGCACACCCCACTGTGGGGGCTCAACAGGTGGCGCGACCGTAGACGTCGTTGTGGTTTGTGGCGTTGCAATGATGCTGCCACAACTTGAAACCATGAGGGTGAGAGCAACTCCGCCCAGCACTCGTCCGAACTGGTGCAGGACTACTTCATCCCCATCCAGCGACCCACCTTGGCTCGCCGACCACTCTTGCTCGTTGGGATTCCTGTTGCTTTGGAAATCGAGCGCTTCAACTTAGTGACACCTAACGCGCGCTTCCAAGAAAAGGTAAGACCTGGTCCTAGTTTCATAAAACCTCCTAGCGGGAACAGTACTGCACCCATGTTCCATACTTTGGATATGTTCAAGTTAAAGGAAAAGCCAGAGAGTTGCCCTATATGCGGCGATACAGAGTCCATCCGCAAGATCAGATATGGCATGCCAATACCGCCATTGGATGAAAGTGTTTACTCATACGGTGGATGCGTTGTTCGAGAAAATATGCCGTCATATCGTTGTGTTGAATGCGACTGGACAATGTAAATCGCTAGCCAACGGTATTGAATTGGATCTTCAGTCTTGCGCAAAACATGTGGGACAGCGATTTAGATGTTGCGGGTACTGAAGAAAACAGACGCTACAGGTTACGTGCACCAGCTCTGGCGCTTTCTTACCTTTCACAGTTTGCGAAGACTTTGTGGGCAAATAGGTGCGCCACACATCAACTTCTTCTTCGGATTTGACGTGTGAACCATCTAGATCAATCCGGTGATCGACGAATCCTTTGTGTACGAAAACAAAGCTCCTTGGATCATTTGCATACTTAATTGCAACATAATCGTTACTTGCGATTTTGTAGGCAAGCACTATGGAACCCAAAAGCTTTTCTACTTTTTCAATGATTTCAATTGCTTTTTTCAAAGATGCTGCATCCGAAGCGAGTTTTCCCCATTCAGAAAGTGCCCGCATATAGTCAGTGCCATATTCAGTTCGTTCAGTCTTTTCTGTATACATACGATTAATCCCCTTCGTCAATTACATTTTAAGTTGAAGTACCAGATTTGATCACGTGGCACATTCAGCTCCGATTCATTGTTGGATGAAGCAAAAGCGATGCTATTCAGAGGCGCAACACACTGTGCGTCTTTACTTGCAGTCCATGCCGCCAAAGATGTTTGGCCTGCAAGTTTGGATTTTCCGGCCACTTTTATCCAAGACGTCATACCCACCAAAGATGTTGGGACGCGTACTTCCAATTTTCTGACCATTGGAAGTAGTCAAGTCTGAGCCGCCAAAAATATTTGGTCTCGTTTTTGTCTTCGTGGAACCGTTCTGATTTTGCGTATCAGTTCCACCAAAGATGTTTGGTCGTGAAGATGAAATCTTTCGGCCAGAACGGTCAAAAGTATCAACACCACCAAATATGTTCGGTCTAGTTGAAGTCTTGGTTCCATCAGTACAGGTTTTATCAGTTCCACCAAAAATATTTGGTCGACTGGTACAGCTGGCACTCGCAACAGTAGGCGCGACAACCACTGGTATTGCAATGATGAAAACAACCAGCAACTTCCTGAATATTGAGAATTTAGCTTTAGTAAAACCAGACCAGCAGAGCCACGAAGAGACTATTTCTGTTTCTTGATTCATAGAACCTCCAGGTCGAAACAGAACTGTACCTCTGTTGGTGCTTATTCCTCGTCTTCCTCTTCATCAAGGTCGCCGGCTTCTAGCTTTTGATCTTCCTCGATGCTTTCCATCAAGTACTGATCGTCAAGCAATTGTTCGTGATCTTCCCATGAGCTCATAGAGCAAACCGTACCCCGAGGGTGTCGCAACCTTTATTTGTCTGTTTTCTCACGTTTAACAAACGCTGCTGCTTCGGCAAAACCGTTGGCGGCTAGCTCTTTAGCGAGGTCTTCCTTTACCGCCTGAACCACGCGGTGGGTTCCATTGCAGTTCTTGTTGGCATCTAGAAAAACGTCGTTCCCTTGCTGGATCTGGGATGAGGTGGCACCTACTCTTTTGGCTTAACTCCTTATCTCTACGGTTTGTTATCTCGTTTTGCAATCAAGTAGATGGAAAAAGCCAACATTGCCAAACCAAGTAACGG
>WLDZ01000132.1 GCA_009704515.1 Actinomycetota bacterium | reverse complement strand
ATGGCAACGGATATTGCTTTCGCCCTTGCCGTTCTAGCGGTAGCTGGTCGAAGATTGCCAACAGAGATACGAGCATTCCTTCTGACGGTTGCAGTCGTAGATGACCTAGGTGCTATCACTGTGATTGCTATCTTTTATTCCGAAAAATTCAACTTTACTTACTTCGCTCTCACATGTGCTTCGTTAGCTTTCTTCTGGATGCTGCATCGAATCGGCAAGGCTCACATTCTTATCGCCTTGCCAATTGCGCTTTTAGCCTGGTGGGCTATGTATAAGTCAGGAATCCACGCAACTGTCGCAGGGGTAGCACTGGCGCTAATAGTTCCAAACAAACCACGATCTGGATCGGATTTATCTACCGCAGAGCGTTGCGAAGCTAAGGTGCACCCAATTAGCGTATTGATTGTTATCCCATTTTTTGCTTTTGTCGCGGCAGGCGTTGATCTTCGAGGCTCCGGAATCATCGAAGGTGTAACCAGCCCGATCGGTTCGGCAATAATTTTTGCTCTCGTAATAGGAAAATTTCTGGGAATTTTTGGAGCAACCTATCTCTTTACTCGCTTCACTCGAGCTTCACTCAATGAGAATCTCAGATGGAGTGATGTCAGCGCTATCGGATTGTTAGCCGGTATAGGTTTCACGGTTTCACTTTTGATCGTAGAGCTGAGCTATGAACAATCTCAAGCTCTCTCGGATGCAAAGGTCGGAGTGCTTGCCGCGAGCGTTATAGCGTCGCTCTTGGCGGTGGCCCTATTAAGAATTCAGTCCCGGAAAATCTCTTAAACCCTTCCGTAGGTGTGTCTTTAGTTCTAAAGTGCAGTTGTGACGTTCAAGAATGTTTTCGTACTCAGCCCAGGGCGCTCTGGTTCAAAGACTTTCGTCGAAGCATGTCTGCACTTAACGAATTATTCGGCAGCCCATGAATCGCTCAGTTCGAAAATAGGTGATGAACGATTCGCCTATCCGACTAACCACATTGAGGCTGATAATCGATTGACCTGGTTCACAGGAGAATTGGCCAAGCGATTCAGAGAGGATGTTCTCTATGTCGATCTGATTCGTGATTTTAATGCAACGGTTGATAGTTTTCATCATCGGCTACAGAACAGCCAGTACCGCGCATCAATAATGAACGCCTTTGCTCATGGAATAATTGAGAAACCAAAAGATTGGCGAGAAGATCAAGGACGCGACCTTGCTAGATTTTATGTAGAGACGGTTCAATCAAATATCGAACTTTTCCTGAAAGACAGGCCTCACCATGTGGTTCATTTGGAAGATGGGGGAGAGTCCTTTAATGAATTTCTCAATATCGTTGGAGCCGAAGGTAACTTAGAGGTTGCCCGGGCAACCTGGCTTGAGGTTCACAACGCTCGTTAAAGCAATCAATAAGGGGTCTCCTAGAACTTATAGAAAGCTAAAGTGATTGCTATCGTAAACATCACGAGAGCGATAATTGAGTCAAGTATCTTCCAGAAGACTGGCTTAGACATGAATCGTGATGCTGCTCGTGCTCCATACCCAATCCCAGTGAACCAAACCAAGCTTGCAATAGCTCCACCAATTGCGAAGAACCAACGATATTGATCGAACTGATTTGCGATACTGCCTAACAAAATTACAGTATCTAAATAGACATGAGGATTGAGAAAAGTCAGGGCAAGACATGTAGTAACAATTTTGGTCTTACTGATTGAGGCACCTTCACCGGCTTGCAAACTTTGAGTCTTAAAGGCAGAACGAACACTTTTCATTCCAAACCAGGTCAAATAGATAACCCCGAACCATCGGATGAATTCTAGAAGTGATGGTTTGCCCTGGATAAGGGTCCCAAGACCGCCAGTTCCGAGAAAAATTAGGGCTGCATCCGATATTGCACAGATTGCGACGATGAGAAAGACATGTTGGCGAAGTAATCCTTGGCGGATCACGAATGCGTTTTGAGCACCAATCGCGATGATGAGGGAGAGCCCGGTGAGAAACCCAGGGATTAGTGCAAGCATCTGATAAGGCTACAAGAAGAAACTACTTTTTAATTTCTTCCATTTTTTCAACAGGTTTTTCAACGGGGATCTCGCATGGAGCACCATCGCAACAGTTCGTTTTCATGTGGCAATGAGGGCAGAGCCATCTGGTTGAAACAGGGTCATAGGGTGCCCCACAAAAATCACAAGGCATCTGGTTATTGGCGTTCACACCCAGAATATAAAACAGGGGAGGTCAAAAATGAGGAAGAAACTCAGATGTTAATGGGGATAATCATCAATCTATCGCCTCGGAAAAAGCAGGCAATAATGAATTTTGGGCCATTCGAAGAACCTCTCCATCTCTTCGGCTTAAATCAACGACCCGTCGGACGAGCATATTGAGGGAAATTCCGTGTTCGTCTTCCCACTCGATGAGTTTATTTGCCAGATACTCTTCATTTTTGTTTCGAAATTCAAAACCACTTTCCAAGATGCTTACAATGAAGATGATGAGATTTTCAGAGGGTTCATCTTCTCGTGAAAATTGCAAGAATGGATACTGCCAAGCAGCATCTGTAATATGGGACTCTTCAATCAAGCTGATCAAATCATCCGCCTCGAAATTGGGTATATTTTCGATCAGCCACTCTATATTCTCAACAGTTGCGAAATTATCATTTGAAAAAGCTCCACACCAAACTAATGGGTTCGAAATAGTAAGCAGTAAAGTCTTCATCTGAGAGTCATCAAGTTCGTAAAGAGCCTGAATCATTGTTGTCTGTGCAAATTCTGATATTTTCTCTTGACTAATTAGATCAAGTGCAAGCTTTAACTCATCTGCGTCCTCTTGTTCAAAAAAGTAGCCCCCTAAGTCAATCAGCTCGCATGAACACTTATCTGCTCCATCATGAAAACCTTCGGCTCCCTCTGGATCAGGCCAATTCATTTTTTCGACTATTGAAAGAATTAATACCTGCTGGAATGTATCTATTTTCTCTTTATCATTCTCATCCCGACTCTTGCACATTTCTAAGAAGATTTCTGCTACATCGTCGCAGTCGAAGGGTTCGACGCTCTTGGCGACTTCCTCTAATTCCGTCAGGAGCCCACTTGTAACAAGCAAGGATGGGTCGAGTGAAGCAGATGCTTCGATAAGTTCCTTTATTTTGCTCGCAATTAAAGCGTAATTAGACACACAAAAAACTTACAGCCTAGAGATGTTGCTCGCAAGGGTAGCTGGGATATTTCTGAGTGGACGATACTGGGATCGAACCAGTGACCCCCACAATGTCAATGTGGTGCTCTACCGCTGAGCCAATCGTCCTAGGTATGTGAAACTATTTAATTGTGTCAAAAGTATAACTGATGGAGACAGTGCTGGTCTATCGAGCGTAATCATCCTGAATGCGCTCGATATCATCTTCGCCGAAGTATGTTCCACGCTGTACTTCAACAAAGATCATGACTTCGGTTCCTGAATTTCCAATGCGGTGAGCTTGACCGATTGCGACTTCTACTGACGAACCGGCTTCGACCTTAAATTCCTTATCGCCCAAGACAACATCGGCTGTTCCCGAAACTATGTACCAATGTTCTTCACGCTTTTGGTGGCGCTGCAGTGAAAGGCGATGGCCTGGTTCTACCCAAATCGTCTTTACCTTGTATGTCTCGGCGTCTGCAAGAACTTGATAACGACCCCAGGGACGTTCTGGGCCTTCGAGATATTGTGACGACATAGCTTTAGGTTATCCGTTTCGTTGTGCACAATCTATGGAGGTGGAAACGGGATTTGAACCCGTGTAGAGGGATT
>WLDZ01000131.1 GCA_009704515.1 Actinomycetota bacterium | reverse complement strand
TCCGTCAACGCAGTTTTCCTCAGCTAACTGAATCAGAAATGGTGTCTGCTGCTCTTTCGATGCTCTAGTTTTATAGTTGCAATAGAAATCCTTATTCTGGTCATACCAAGATTTCTTCCAGGTGCGATCCGCTAAACGGCCTGAGGATTCAGATGGCAAATCGATACCTGTTTTGGTTCCTACTTGAAAACGCCCTGCGGCCTTAAAGAAGTAATCATTGGCATTTGATTTTGGCCGTAATCCACCATCACGGAGCCATTCATCAAAGGCGATTTGATACCAGATGGTGTCGCACGAAATTGCCATCGCTCTTGTCAGTGAGAGCGTTCCTTGCGCTTTAGATTCGAAGTTATTGAATACGCGAGTTCCTACTTCAACTGTGGCAGGGCATTTATAACTTTGGTTGAGGTCATATCCCGCATCTTTTGCAGCAATGAGAGAGACTGCCTTAAAGGTTGATGCTGGAGCGTAGAGTCCCTGTAGCGCACGATTGAGCGCCGGAACTCCTGTCTTCTCGCTAAACAAATCCCGTGCTTGCGCAACGGTTAATCCTTTTTCGAAAGCGTTTGGATCAAAAGTTGGATGCGAAGCGAGTGCCAGAACCTGACCATTACGCACATCCATAACAACGGCTGCTGCACCATCTGATGGATATCCTGATGCACGAGCGCGACGAACCGCATCATCAAGTGCTTTCTCCGCAGATGCTTGTAGGCGAATATCAATACTGGTGACAAGGTGGCTTCCTGGAATTGGTTTTGTGTTCTGACTTGTTCGAGTTACTGCTTCTTTACGGTCGACAATAACTGTTTTGATTCCGGGAGAGCCACGGAGATACTCGTCGTATTTAACTTCTAGGCCAGCTTTACCGATGCTTTCGGATCTAAAGTATGAACGGCCATTCGCTCCTGATAAATCTCGATCTGTTAGAGGTCCCACGTAACCCAGTAAGTGAGCAGCGTTTACATCTGCAATCCCTGGATAATTTCTAATCGCTACCGGAGTTGCCGAGATTCCTGGGTAGGTGTCAGGACGCTCGACAATTGCTAGTGCAATCGAAAGATCCGCCTCTTTTGTAATTGGGATAGGCTGAAAGCGCGAACCTGTCCAACAGCCTGCTCGCGTACCAGCGGGAAGTTCACCGCATAATCGAGTTCGCTGCCATACATCTACATACTTAAGGTTTAGCAATTTAGAGAGAGTTCGTAAAACACCTACGCCTTTATCATCTTGCTTATCAATTTTTGTTCGATCCACTGTTATCGCAAGACCCACTTTATTGAGCGCTAGCGGCACTCCAGCAGAGTCAACAATGAGTCCACGAGTTGCTGGTGTTACAACATCTCTACTTTGAATACTAAGTGCGGCATCTCGATAAGTAGGTCCTGCCGCTACTTGTAGATAGAAAAGGCGACCTAGTAGGGCAACAAGAAGAGAGGCAATAAAAATCTGTATGAAGGCCATACTCAGGCGAGAGCGTTGGTTCATATTCGAGAGGCCGTTCCAAATACAGCAGCATGAAGTCTAGAGACAATCGGAAGTAGCAAAGGCGTGACAATTGCGCTCCAGAATGCAGTACCGAGGCAAATGAAAACAATTCGACTAATGCCGCCGAAATTCTCACCAAGTAAGAATCCCAAAATTACATAACTAACCTGCGAAGCAACTACTCCGATGATTACAAGAAATACAATATTTAGTGGGTTGGCGCGAAGATGATCATCTCCGTAAGAGAGAAACGAGATGAGAAAGCCCGCAAGAATCATCACTAAAGTCCAATGCCCCATCGGGCCAGAAGTTGTCTGCGATAGATCCATCAAGAGACCTGCGCCAAAACCGGTAAGTGCTCCAATTTCTGGAGTACTCATTGCCGCCCAAATCAAAGTAAGAATTAGTAAAAGTGAGAACCCAGCGAATGGCAAGCGTAATTGCACGACAAATGCTTCTTGCGCGATATAGAAGAAGATAAAGATAGGGAAGGCGAAGAAGAAGCGACGCGAAATCATTGGTTACATCACTCTTGTGCTGAGGCTGTTGGGCTCGGCGTTGCCGTAACCGTCACTGTAGGAAGAGGTGTTGGTACTGGTTTTGGTGGAACAAGTGCGTCTCTGGGATCAATCTCAGGGGCCCTGACGACTACAGAGACAACTCCTAGGGTTGAAAAGTTCACATAGAACTTCACTTCAGCTGTTTGGGTTACTGCACTTGCAGAATTATCAACAGAAGTTACTTCACCAATCGGTACGCCTGGCACAAACGGTCTTCCGTTTGTGCTTCCGCGGGCCAAGATTACATCTCCCACTTTTACCGTCGTCGTGTTATCAAGAAGCTGAAGAAGAGCGTTACGAGAGCCCTGGCCACTAAGAATTCCGATTTGCTGTGTACCAGCTATGCGGGCTCCGACCTTAAATGATGGATCGGAGGCAAGTTCTACGAGTGCGCTTCCTGAATAAACGGTTTTAACAACTCCGACTAATCCGAATCCTGAAATAACTGTCATGTTGGGACGGACACCTGAAGTGCTACCAGCGTCAATGGTAATTGTGTTTGAAAATGATGTACTTGATCCTTGCGAAATAACTTTAGCGCTGACAATTTTATATTCGGCTTTTCCTGCTAAATCCAAAACACCTTTAAGTTGTTCGAGTTCAACATCTGCATTCTTGCGATTTTGGAGCGCAAGCCGAAGTCGTTCATTCTCTGCAGTGAGTTTTTCAATTTGATTACGAGTACGACCCAGGTGAGTTACATCTGAGAAGAAATTGCGAAAAGGCGAAATTGTCCAAGAGCCAGCCTTTTGAAATGGCGACATGGCGCTCTGTGTAGCACTACGAACTCCATTGATTACTGAAACACCGCGTAAGTCGAGAGTAATAAGAAAGAGCGCGGTGACAATCAAGCCGATGAGCAGAAGCCGCCCACGATTGTCGCCACCGTAACGCAATTGAGATCTTCCTTAGCGACGTGGCTCTGAAATCAAAACCTTTTCAAGGGCTTCGAATTCTTCAATGCACTTACCTGATCCTTCGACAACTGCATCGAGTGGACGGTCTGCAATATGGATAGGCATTCCAGTTTCACGACGAAGTCGCTCATCTAGGCCTTTAAGAAGGGCTCCTCCACCAGTAAGGACGATTCCGCGATCCATTAGATCTGATGAGAGTTCAGGAGGACACTTATCGAGAGTTCCCTTTACTGCATTAACGATTGCAGTCACTGGGCCTTCGAGCGCTTTACGAATCTCTGCGGCGGTAACTGTGATTGTCTTTGGAAGTCCTGTTGCAAGGTCGCGACCACGGATTTCGGCATCGTATTCGTTAGGTAATTGATAAGCAGAACCAATAGCCATCTTTATCTCTTCAGCGGTGCGCTCACCTAGAAGTAGTGAATATTCGCGCTTTACCCAGTCAATAATTGAATGATCAAGCTCATCTCCACCAGTACGGATTGAGAGAGCAGTCACGATTCCACCGAGTGAAATAACTGCAACCTCTGTCGTTCCGCCTCCGATATCAACAACCATGTTTCCGGTTGGTTCGTGAATAGGAAGTCCTGCACCGATTGCTGCTGCCATTGGCTCTTCGATGATGTAAACCTTACGAGCACCTGCTGCGTAGCCTGCATCTTTAACTGCGCGCTGTTCGACACCAGTGATTCCTGAAGGAACACAGATCACAATTCTTGGCTTAGCAAGGTAGCTGCGCTTATGCACTTTTTGGATAAAGTAACGGAGCATGCGCTCGGTTGTATCAAAGTCAGCGATAACACCATCTTTGAG
>WLDZ01000130.1 GCA_009704515.1 Actinomycetota bacterium | reverse complement strand
CCAAGTTATTCAGAGAGCTTCGGACTTGTTGCACTTGAATCACAGGCTTGTGGAACACCTGTTATTGCTAGTGCTGTAGGCGGACTTCGTACCGCAGTTGCCGACGGTATTTCGGGAGTCTTGGTCGATGGTCACGATCCGCGCGCCTGGTCTTCAGTTATTGCTCGTTTATTACAAGAACCACATCGCCGAATTTTACTTTCGATGGGCGCAATTGAGCACGCCTCACACTTTGGTTGGAATGCAACCGCTCGTGGAACTTTAGATATTTATGATCGCGTTCTCGATGCTCGAGCTGCTCGCAAGAAGAGCGTCGGATAAGTGGCAAAAGCAACTGAAGTTGTTGAAGATTTTCTACTTTCGCACGATTTAGATTTTGAAAAATCGGATGCAAAGACATTTATGGTGACTTTGCCTGGCGAGAAGAAATTACAGACACACTGCGCACTCATTATCGGCGATCATTCTCTGATGATTAGCGCCTTTGTTATCCGCAAACCAGATGAGAATGAAGCTGATGTCCATCATTGGTGTATGACCAAGAACGCTTCGATGTATGGCGTTGCTTATGCAATTAACGAGCTGGGAGATATCTATCTTGTCGGGCGGTTGCCAATTGCTGCGGTTACTGCCACCGAACTCGATAAAATCATTGGATCAGTCCTGCAGTATTCAGATTCCTCTTTTAATCTGCTTCTTGAACTAGGTTTTGCAAATGCAATCCGTCGTGAGTGGGCTTGGCGAGTCACTCGCGGAGAATCTCTGGCAAACCTGGAAGCGTTTTCACACTTAATTTAATTTTCGGCGTACTTCATGGCAAGATAGCGCCATGTCTGATTACAAACTTATCCTGTTGCGCCACGGCGAATCCGAATGGAATGCCAAGAATTTGTTTACAGGTTGGGTAGATGTGAGACTTTCTGCGGCAGGTGAAGCAGAGGCAGCTAAAGGTGGACGCTTCTTAGCTGAACGCAATCTTTTGCCAGATGTTGTTCATACATCTCTCTTGCGCCGTGCAATTCATACTTCACAGCTCGCACTTGATTCATGTGATCGTCATTGGATCCCAGTAAAGCGTTCATGGCGCCTTAATGAGCGCCATTACGGAGCGCTGCAAGGTAAGGATAAAGCGCAGACTTTGGCCGAATATGGCGAAGAACAATTTCAATTATGGCGTCGTTCTTATGATGTTCCACCACCACCAATTGTTGATGGCTCAGAGTTTTCGCAAGATCAGGATTCTCGTTATAGCGATCTTGGAAAAGATTTGCCGCGCACAGAGTGCCTGAAAGATGTTGTTGAACGCATGTTGCCTTATTGGGATTCAGCAATTGTTCCGGATTTGAAAGCTGGCAAAACAGTGCTTGTTACCGCCCACGGAAATTCACTCAGGGCTTTGGTAAAGCACCTTGATGGGATTTCAGATACAGATATCGCGGGATTAAATATCCCAACAGGTATTCCATTGCTCTATCAACTTGATTCGAACTTCAAACCTGTAAAAAAGGGTGGAGAGTACCTAGATCCAATTGCAGCAGCAGCGGCAATTGAAGCGGTAGCCAATCAGGGTAAGAAGAAGTAAGTTAGGAAATCTTCTCGGCGTATTCGCCGGTAACCAAGAAGTAAACACGGCGTGAGATTGAAACTGTGTGATCTGCGCAGCGCTCGTAATAGCGACCGAGCAAGGTCATATCGATAGCCGCTTCGATTCCATGTGACCAAGAATCATCAAGCAAAACTTCAAATAATTTGCGGTGCAAGCGATCCATCTCATCATCATCGCGTTCTACTTCAAGGGCAACATTGATATCGCGGCTCTGCAAGAGGCCGGTGACCTTATCTATCAGCGCAACTGCAACATCGCCCATCGCCTGAATAGTTGGCACAAGCTCTGCAGGCACAGCGCTATTTGGATACCGCATACGAGCAATACGTGCGACGTGGTGAGCAAAGTCGCCCATACGTTCAAAGTCGGCGCTCATGCGAAGTGAAGTCACAAGATTACGGAGGTCGCTAGCAACAGGTTGTTGGCGAGCCATTACATCAAGAGTCTTATTGTCGAGCTCGTGCTGAATCGCATCTACCTTGTCATCTTCGGCAATAACTAGTTCAGCGAGTTCGAGGTTAGGTTGTAGCAGCGCCTTGGTGGCATTGGTCATGGCTCCAGAGACCAGGGTCGACATATTGACGAGAGTCTGGTTAATCGAGTCTAGATCTTCATGGAAGGCGTCGCGCATTGGGTAAGGATATTAGGGTTTGAGAGTAATTCCCACCATGAATAGATGAACGCGCCCTATCTAGAGCGTGAATACTGGGTAAATCAGCTCTTTTTTCTAACCTTCCCCCTAGTTGGCTCGCAAGAAAGCTTTAAGATTAATCATGGTCAAGTCGCTGCTACGTAAAAAAGTAGTAGCTGAATCCTCTGTCGGAACTGCAACTCAAGAAGTGCAAGAGATGCTTTCAACTTTAGGAATCGCTGCAGTTATTTTTGGACCAGTAAATCGCATTGAATATTTCTCACCAAGCGCCGTTGTATTGGGTGTTATTCGCAATGGAAAGCTTGCATCAGATTCACTCCTCGCCCTTGTTCGCAAAGCTGGTAGAACAGGTCTTCCGCAAGAAGGTCAGATCGAAGTTGCACTGGGACCAATCGGTGAAGGAACTCGTAAGTTATCGGTACAGGTTGCGCTCTTGCCGGCGCAAGGAACAACGATTGCTACTTTTACTGATGAGTCTGAAGCCGAACGTATTGATGCTGTTCGCAGAGATTTTGTTGCCAACATTTCTCACGAGCTAAAGACACCCATTAGCGCCCTTCGTACTCTCTCTGAGGCCGTCACAGTGGCAAGTGAAGATCCACAAGTGAATAAATTTTCGTCAATGATGCAGAGCCAAGTCGAAAGACTCTCTGCGCTGGTTCAAGAAATTATTGATCTCTCCAGATTACAAGATGCCGATCCGTTGCTTGATGCTTTACAAGTGGACCTAGATGAAGCTGTCAATGAAGCGATAGATCAATGCCAGGTCTTAGCACAGACTCGTGAGATCGAAATAGTACGTGGCCCAGCAGTCGATGTATCAGTCGTTGGAGATCGCACCCACTTAATTATGGCTTTTCATAATTTAATTGAAAACGCGATTAATTACAGCCCTGATCACACGCGGGTAACCGTTAACACTGCAGTCGATAAGCAAATCGCAGAAATCTCAGTTATCGATCAAGGTGTTGGAATTTCTGATGCTGATCAAAATCGAATCTTTGAACGTTTCTACCGCGTTGATCCGGCACGCTCACGAATTACAGGTGGCACTGGTTTAGGTCTATCAATTGTTAAGCATGTAGTTGGAAACCATGGTGGCGAGATATCGGTCTGGAGCTCATCAGGAGTAGGAAGCACTTTTACTATTCGTCTGCCAATCGCAGATGAAATCAATGACGAGGGAGCGCAGTAACTATGTCAAGAATTCTTGTTGTCGAAGATGAAGAGACTTTAGCCGAGGCAATCTCCTTTCTCTTAAGCAAAGAGGGTTTTGAGGTTGAGATTGCTGAAGATGGCCCTGCTGCAGTTGCAGCCTTTGAGAAGAACGGCGCAGATCTGATTCTCTTGGACCTTATGTTGCCTGGTCTCTCAGGTACCGAAGTATGTCGCCAGGTCAGAGCCAAATCTTCTGTGCCAATCATCATGCTGACAGCGAAGGATTCTGAGATTGATAAAGTCGTCGGGCTTGAAATTGGCGCTGATGACTATGTAACAAAGCCTTATTCATCGCGCGAACTCAT
>WLDZ01000013.1 GCA_009704515.1 Actinomycetota bacterium | reverse complement strand
ATCACTTATTTGCTTATCTGTCGCCGTCATTGCAATTCGAATATGTTGTGAGCCTTTATCGCCATAGAAAATACCTGGGGTTGCAAGCACTCCTAGCTGCGCTAACCAAGCGACAGATTGCCAGCAATCCTCTTTACGAGTCGCCCAGAGATAGAGCCCGGCATCTGAGAAATCAATTGTGAACCCGGCAGCGGCTAGGGCTGGGATCAATATCGCTTTGCGGGCGTTATACCGATTGCGTTGTTCGCTCACGTGGTTTGAATCAGCCAGGGCTGCAATCATCGCGTGCTGAACAGGCAAAGGAACCATCATTCCGGCATGTTTGCGGACTTCAAGAATCTGCCCAATAAGCGCTGGGTCACCCACGAGAAACGCCGCACGATATCCGGCAAGATTTGATCGTTTTGAAAGCGAGTGAACTGCAATAATATTTCGGTTATCTCCATCTGTATATTGCAAAATGGATGACGGAGTTTTATTTGTACCGAACTCTAGATAGCACTCATCAGAAACAACCACTCCCCCCGTTCTGCGCGCCCAATCAATTGCAACGCGGTATTCAATTTCACTATGAACTCGACCTGTTGGATTAGAAGGAGAGTTAACCCACGCTAAGTCAGCGGCGGGCCAATTTGTGGCATCAATATCAACAGTAGTTGCCTCTGCTTTTGCAAGAAGTGCTCCCACTAAATATGTTGGGTAGGCAACTTCAGGATAGAGAACGCTCTTTGAAGTGAGAAAAGTTGGCAGCCAAGCAACAAACTCTTTTGAGCCAATCAATGGAAGTACTGCAAAATCACCAGTGGCCGCTAGATTTTTTTTCGCCCATTCAGTAATTGCCAAGCGAAGTTCTTGAGTTCCAATTGTCGTTGGATAACTTGGAGAGTTGGCTGCATCGCGCAACGCACTCTGAATAAAATCAGGTGTTGGGTCGACCGGAGTTCCTACAGAGAGATCGATTATTCCTGCGTGATGTTCTTTTGCAATTACGCCGAATGGCGCAAGTGCATCCCAAGGAAAATCAGGAAGTTTGTGGGCCAAGTGCGCTCACATCTGGGTGGTCGGTGTTGGTCTCGCCCACCTTAGATGCTCCACCGGGAGATCCGAGCTCAATGAAAAATTCAGTATTAACTTTCTTATATTCCTGCCACTGACCTGGTACATCATCTTCATAATAAATTGCTTCCACAGGGCAGACAGGTTCGCAAGCTCCACAATCAACACATTCATCAGGTTGGATATAAAGCATCCGTGAACCCTCGTAAATGCAATCAACTGGGCACTCTTCACGGCATGACTTGTCCTTAACATCCACACAAGGCTGAGCAATTACATAAGTCATGGGGTTCTCCTTCGTAGCTTTCGCGGCGCCTGCCTGCGCCGCCTCCGCGAATTCTAACCCTGCAATGCGCTCGATGCACGATTAAGGGGACCCCAATAAGGTTGGGCTATGGAATTATCGGGGGATTTTTCAGGTGAGGTAGCTGGCGCAATCGGTAAGCGCGTCAGTATTCGCCTGCGCGAAGGTGATTCAATGAGGGATCTTCTCGGAGTCCTCAAGAGTGCAGGCGAAATAATCAAGGGTGATGGCTCTATAGCTACATTCTCAACCAGTGATATTGCCTTCTTTAAAGTAGTGCCTGTCTTTAATCGCCGAGACCAAGAACGAGAGCTTCAATCAGCGCGATTACATCTCTACGAAACCGCATCTCGCGAATTGCGCGAAATATCTAGTGATGTTGTTCGAATTTACTCTTGTGGCCCAACTGTCTATCGCGACGCCCATGTAGGAAATATGCGCACATTCTTACTTACCGATTTGATAGTTCGTCTCCTCTCTTTAACAGGACAAAGCACAATAACGGTTCAAAACATTACTGATGTTGGCCACATGAATGATAATTTCGTGGCTGGTGCCGAAGAAGATAAAGTCTTACAGGAAGCGAAAATTCAATCCCTAACTCCGATCGAAATAGCCCGCAAATATGAAGAGAGGTTTCACAAAGATCTCGCTTCACTCAATATTTCTCCAGCAAATTTCTATCCCCGAGCTAGCGATAACATGAGCGGGATTATTGAAGCGATTGAGAATCTGATTGCAAGTGGAAATGCGTATGTAGGCGCCGATAAGAATGTTTACTTCGGTGCTGAGAGTTTTCCAAGTTACGGGTTCATTAGCGGAAACAAGCTAGATTCACTCAAGCCAGGTCATCGCTTCGAATTTGAAGATGATGGAGCAAAGAGATTCCATGCTGATTGGGCGCTTTGGAAAGTTTCCGCTAACAGAACCGAAATGGTTTGGGATTCACCTTGGGGAATGGGATTTCCAGGGTGGCATATTGAATGCACTGCGATGTCTCTTCAGCTTTTGGGAGATAGCGTTGACATCCATGTTGGTGGTATCGATTTAAGGTTCCCACACCACGAAAATGAGCGAGCACAAACAAATTCCATCGCTAAAAAAGATGTTGTGGCGCACTGGCTTCATGGCGAGCACCTTCTCTTCGAGGGCCGAAAGATGTCCAAAAGTGCGGGAAATGTTGTACTAGTGGAAGAAATAATCGCCGCTGGACTTGATCCATTGGCTCTGCGCCTGGCTCTACTAGAGAATCGATATCGCTCCCAGATGAACCTCACCTGGGATTCGCTACGAGCAGCAAATGCAACACTTGAGAGATGGCGTTCTCAAGTTAACAGTTGGGGTTCGGGCGCTGAATTGAAATACGATCAGGAAATCCACGCCAACTTAATTAATGATCTTGATACTCCAAAGGTTTTGATAAGACTTCGTGCAATTGAGAAAGATATGACGATTGGCGCACTTGATAAAAGAGCAATCTTTCTCTATGCGGATCAAGTTCTTGGGTTAGAACTCTCGCGCGCACCAAAAGTTATTGAAGTTTCGGATGAGATAAAAACTTTGATTGATTTACGAAAAACCGCTAGAGCTGAAGGAAATTGGAGCGAGAGTGATCGCCTACGTGATGAATTATTGAGCCTGGGGTATAAAGTCCAAGATGGCAAGAGTTAAGCGCGACGATAAGCAGCTAGCACTACAGCCATAAGTCCGAGAATCATAAGTGCTGCTCCGAGTGAGTCTCCCTGAATTAAGAGTTCTCGTCCTACTCCGAAAGTTCCAGCTCTCAAAGCGATTGCAACCCAGGCACATGCTGCAAGAATTTTGTAGATTCTTTTGCCGGTGTAACGCCCCACATACCAAATCGAAAAGTACGAAAGTGTCAGGCCAAGAATGAGACCCATTGGCGGCACGCTCTGATGAAGAAGAACTGCTGCAAGCCCAGAACTTATGCCGAAGAAGAGGGCAATTAATATCTGCATCTACAGCGCTATGCCAGAGAAGAGATCACTCTCTCTTCCATTGCTATCAAATGGTTCACTCTTTTCACCACGGACCAAGGTGTAGTACTCGTGTCCCCACACCTGCAAGCCTAAGTTGTTTGAGAGAGCAAAGAATGGGCCGTCTACCGCAATTTGCGTAGCGTGTGCCCGCATCGCAGCCATTTTCTGATCTACATACGAGTTTCCATCAATAAGTGTTGTCACAAACGAATCATCTTTGGCAAAGGGCAAATCATCGGCGCTTTCGGCGCCGAAGAAATCTGAGCCTAACTCTTTCATTTTATCGATGCCATCTTGAATAACGGAGCGGGGCATCACATTCCAATAAATTTTTGAAATGTGCCACTTGCTTTTTTCTGATGCTGCCATAGCCACGCGATGGGCTTGAATATGGTCTGGGTGGCCATAACCACCAAATTCATCATAAGTAATGAGGATATGTGGCTTCACCTCATCGATGATATTTGCGAGCTGTGCTGCTGCGACATCAAAATCTGCTTGCCAAAAACAATCTTTGCGTTCGTTTGGTTCGGTTCCCATCATGCCACTGTCGCGATATTTAATCTCTGGGGACCCCAAGAATCTATAGTCGCTTATTCCTAGCTCTTTCATGGCGTCTGCGAGTTCAAGAACGCGATGATCCCCAAGTAAGTCATCGTGTGAAGCAGCTTTGTGTGAATGCTCTTCGACCAGGACTTCACCTTCTTCGCCACGAGTACATGTAATGAGAGTGACGTCAGCACCAAGTGCTGCATACATCGCCATAGTCGCACCGTTGTTTATCGTCTCATCATCGGGATGAGCATGAACGAGCAGAGCGCGATAACCCTTATACGATTTCTGCATAGGTGATTGCTCGTTAGTAAACCGGTAGAGATGTATCGATCTGCTTTGCCCACGCAATGACACCACCACTTACATGTGTGGCATCAGCGAATCCAGCATTCTTTAGGATTGCTAGGCACTCGGCAGAGCGAACGCCGCTCTTGCAGTGAAGAATAATCGGCCTATTCTGCGGCAAATCCGCAAGTGCACTTCCATCAATAAACCCTTGTTTAGGAATCAGATGCGATCCAGGAATCCGAACAATCTCAAACTCGCTTGGCTCGCGTACATCGATGAGATAAAAGTTCTCTGACCCATCAATCTTGGACTTTAACTCTTGGACAGTAATTGTTGAACCCGTACTTGCCTCTTGGGCTGCATCTGAAAGTACGCCGCAGAAAGCTTCGTAGTCAGGAAGCAACTCTTTCTGACGAGGATTATCGCTGCAGATAGGGCAATTTGGATCTTTGCGGATCTTTACTTTGCGAAAGCTCATCTCGAGCGCGTCATAAATCATCAGTGAACCAATAAGTGGTTCACCAACGCCTGTAAGAACTTTAATTGCTTCAGTTGTCTGAATCGAACCGATAGTTGCACAGAGAACGCCAAGTACGCCGCCTTCGGCACAACTTGGAACCATTCCGGGAGGTGGTGGTTCTGGGTAGAGGCATCGGTAGCAAGGACCGTACTCGGCCCAGAAGACGCTAGCTTGTCCATCGAAGCGGTAAATGGATCCCCAAACATATGGCTTCTTCAGAAGCACGCATGCATCATTAACAAGATAACGAGTAGCGAAGTTATCTGTTCCATCAACGATGATGTCGTACTGTGAAAAAATCTCAAGAACATTGGAATTATCAAGACGAGTTTCATGCGTAATAACTTTTACATAAGGGTTGATCTCAGCAATTTTCTCGCGAGCACTCGTGGCCTTACTTTTTCCGATATCTGACTGACCATGAATAATTTGTCGTTGCAAATTTGATTCATCGACTGTATCGAATTCAACTATGCCAAGTGTTCCAATTCCGGCTGCCGCAAGATACATAAGTGCTGGAGAACCTAATCCACCAGCTCCAACGCAGAGAACTTTGGCATTCATCATTCTTTGCTGTCCTGCCATTGCAACATCAGGAATAATCAGGTGGCGGCTGTATCGTCGAACTTCATCAACTGTCAGCGGTGCACCAGGGGAAACGAGTGGTGGAGTCTTCATGTGATGATTCTGCCGTAATGCGTGAGAGCACGCCACTTTACGCATCAGCTCATCACTCGCTACGATAGGCACAATGAGTACAACAGATGCAAATGGTTTGCAGGCAACCGGTTCTTTGGCAAATGGTTCGCTAGCAAAAGGCGATAAAGCCCGCCTCCCCCGTGATGAGCGAAGAGCAATTCTCTTAAGCGCTGCCCTTGAAGTCTTTACCGCTGCGGGATACCACTCTGCTGCGATGGATGAAATTGCAGATCGCGCAGGTGTAAGTAAGCCAGTGCTCTATCAACATTTTCCTTCAAAGCTAGATCTCTACCTGGCTGTTCTCGACCTTCATATTGATTCACTCGTTTATGAAATTCAAAAAGCAATTTCATCGACTCCAGATAACGCGCAGAGAGTGCACGCCACAATCGTTGCCTACTTCACCTTTATTGAAAATGAAGGTGAAGCATTCCGTCTTCTCTTCGAGAGCGATATGAGTGTCGAGCCACAGGTGCACGAAAGATTAAGTCGTATGACTTATGACTGCGCTGCCGCCGTAAGTGGAGTGATTTCTAATGACACTGGACTTCCAAAAGAGGCTGCCATGATGCTCGGAGTTGGTTTGATTGGATACGCCCAAGTGACAGCTCGTCACTGGCTTGAGCGAGATAGCAAGCTCACCCGCCAACAAGCTATGGATCTCGTTGAGAACCTCATGTGGCGCGGCATATCTGGATTTCCCCGCACTGAGCTTTAACGAATAGAATCTCCTCATGAGCACTAAGAAAAATGAGAAGTCTTCACAGGTTCGCATCGCCGTAACTGATGTTTCAAGCGAGCTCTCCTTTGAGTGCCCCTCTTCACCAGCTGAGATAAAGAGTGCGGTTACCGCAGCACTTGCAGCGAATAGCCCATTAAGCCTGACTGATATTCGCGGTCACGAAATTCTTGTTCCTGCGGCGAAGATTGGATACATCGAAATCGGTGAGCCAGTTGAACGTCGTGTTGGCTTCGGCGCCCTCTAAGTGAGCCTTACCTTCGCCGAACTTCCTCTTCGTAAGGAGACGATTGACGCTCTCCATCTTCACGGCTTTTTAGCGCCTTTCGCAATTCAAGAAATGGTTCTACCCATCGCACTCGCCGATGGAGATGTCATCGGACAAGCAAAGACCGGTACCGGAAAGACTCTAGCTTTTGGAATACCTGTTATTGAACGCGTGATCTCTCCCTCTGATCCAGAGTGGGACTCGTTAGAGGCAAAGGGTGCGCCACAGGCACTTATCGTTGTTCCAACGCGCGAGCTATGCGTTCAAGTAGCGAAAGATATTGAAGAGCTTTCTCTCAATCGCGGAATCCGCTCGCTCGCTGTTTACGGCGGACGTGCCTTCGAACCGCAGATTGAAGCTCTCGAATCAGGGGTTGAGATTGTTATTGGAACACCAGGGCGTCTACTCGATCTTTATCGCCAAGGAAAACTCAAACTATCTAAGGTGACTCGTGTAGTTCTTGATGAAGCAGATGAGATGCTTGATCTCGGTTTTCTCCCAGATGTTGAGAAGATTTTTTCATCAACTCCTGCACGTCAACAGACAATGCTTTTCTCTGCAACTATGCCCGGCGACATCATCGCTCTTGCTCGTAAATTTATGAATCAGCCAGTACATATTCGCACCCAAGATTCACAAGATGAGGGTCGCGTAGTTGCACGCATCAAACAACATGTCTTCCGCGCACATGCGATGGATAAAATCGAGATGTTAGCCCGAATCCTTCAGGCAAATGGGCGCGGTCCAACAATTGTTTTCTGTCGCACTAAGCGCACCGCTCAAAAGACCGCTGATGATTTAATGGAACGTGGCTTCCGCGCATCATCAATTCACGGTGATTTAGGACAGAGCGCACGCGAGAAAGCTCTCAACGACTTTAAATCTGGAAAGCGTGATGTGTTGATTGCTACAGATGTAGCTGCCCGCGGTATTGATGTTGACGGCATTACTCACGTAATTAACTTTCAATGCCCAGAGGATGAGAAGGCCTATGTTCACCGCATTGGTCGTACAGCTCGTGCTGGCGCTGATGGAATCGCAGTTACTTTTGTTGATTGGGATGAACTAGCTCGCTGGAAGATGATTGATACAACGCTCGAACTTGGCCTGCCAGAGCCACTTGAGACGTATTCTTCATCAGCACACTTCTTCGAGGCCCTTGATATTCCAACAGATGCATCAGGCCGCATGGTTGCTGCAGCCAAAGTTGAAGTCGAAGCCAAACGTGATCGCCCGGTACGCGAGCGTCCCGTCCGTGATAATAATTTGAGCAAGAGCGAGACAGTAAAGAAAGCCCCACGAGAGGCGAGTACGCGAGTACGTACTCGTACTAAACGAGTTTCAGAGAGCTAAATCAGCCCGCTAATATCTTTATGGCATTAGCAAGCATCTGTACCGCAATCGCAGCAAGCAATAAACCAGCGATTCTTGCTAAGAGGTTTACACCTGATTCTTTTATCACTTTGAGAATAGTTGTTGACATCATCAGAACTAATCCAATAACTAGGTGTACCGCAATGATTGCCAAGGCAAGACCACCCATTCGTGCTGGCGAATCAGCTTGATCCACGAAAATCATAGTTGCAACAATTGCTCCGGGGCCTGCTAGCAACGGTGTACCCAAAGGAACCATGCCGATATTTGTTCCTTTAGTCTCCATCTCATGAACCGTTCCGGTAAGAAGTTGCAGTGAGACATAAAGAAGCAGTAATCCACCCGCTGCCTGAAGCGCCTCTATTGATACGTGCATGTACTCCAGAATAAAGCGGCCAAATAAAGCAAAAGATGCGATAACTAAAAGTGAGACTCCTGCTGCCAGCCAAGCTAAACGAGTTCTTTCACGTTGGCTCTTATTGGAAACGAGTGAGAGAAATATCGGGGTTGCTCCAGGCGGATCGAAAATAACTAGGAGCGTTACAAATGCTTGCACTGCAAAGGTGAGGGAAGTTACTTCATCCATCGTTGCACAACTCTTCTCTCATTTGCCATTGACTCAAGACGTTCCCATTCTTGCCTATCCGTTGTGTTTTCGCCAAGTTGATTGAGTTTTCCTGTCCCGTGATAATCACTTGATCCTGTAATAACTAGATCTAGCGAGCGGGCAACCACAATTAGCTGATTTCGCTCATCTTCACTGTGGTCGCGGTGGTAAACCTCAATTCCGTTAAGGCCAGCGGCAACAAGGGATTGAAAAGTTGATTCATCAATGGTTTGACCACGCCTAGATGCAAAAGGGTGGGCAATCACTGCGACTCCCCCAGCCTTTCTTATCGCCCGAATAGCATCCTCTGGAGTCGGTGAGAGATGAGTGACATAGAAAGGTGAGTCATTGTTGAGTAAATCTGCGAAAGCTTCGTCGCGGCTTTTTACAATCTTTTTCTTTACAAGTGCATCTGCGAGGTGAGGTCTACCTAATGTGGCTCCTTCAGGCGTTGATTGTGCAACATCTTCAAGGGTTATGTCATAGCCCGCTGCCTGGAGATTTTCAATCATTTTTCGCATCCGTGGAATTCGAGTATCACGAGAGTCGGCGAGTAAACGTTGTATTTCTTCATCTTTACCATCGAAGAGCATGCCGAGCATATGAACTGCTACTCCATCTTCAGTCAGACATGAGACCTCTGAGCCAAGGACCAATTGCAAATCCGCATGAAGCGCGTTGGTTGCTTCTTCCCAGCCAGATGTCGAATCGTGATCTGCCAAACCTAAAACTGTTATCCCTGCTGCGGCAGCTTTCTTCACAAGCATTAGCGGAGAATCAGTTCCATCGCTACATGTTGTATGTGTATGTAGATCAATCATTCGAGTACCTCAGCTTTAACCATTTCTCGGGTGGGGCGCGTACGCAATACAACCATGGTGCACCCACCAAGAATAAGGATTATTCCTGGAATGATAAATCCAGAAGGTTGTTTTCCAATATCAAAAATCCCAGCCAAGATTGCAGCTACCGGAACTTCAAAGAAAACGATGAGCGAAACAACTGCGGGGGAAACTCGCTTAAGAGCTGCATTAAACATGGAGTGCCCAAGTATCTGTGCGCCAGCGATGAGCGCTAAAAGAATCCACCATTCGCGTGCAGGAAAATCAATTAACTCGCTTCCACTGATAATTGCAATGGGTAGTGCAGTGAGAGCACAAACTCCATAACAAATTGTGGTGTACGAACTAGCTGCAAGAGTCTTCATCGCTTTTGATCCAAACATCATATAGAGAGCGGCGAGCGCAGCAGAAATTACTGCAGCTACATCTCCAATAAATGAACGTCGATCGAGTGAAAAATCGATGCCTGAAATTAGAAGTACGCCAACAAAGCTGACAATCATGCCAAGCCATGCCTTCGATGGGATATGTCCACCTGTTACTTTGATGAAGATGCTTGCAAAGATTGGTTGTAGAGCTACAAGTGCGGTACCCGCTGCAACTGAGGTCATGCGCATCGCAGCAAAGAACCCAATGAAATGAAGTGCCAGTACTACTCCTGCAGCGGCGGCCCATTTTGCGCCAACACGATCAACTTTATTTCGTAGCGCAAAGGGAAGTGTGAAAAGAGAGCCGCCGAGATTTCTCCAGAATATGAGGGAGAGGATCGGCATCGCGCTCAATGCGATAAGGGGGCCCGATGAACCTATTCCGAGTATTCCGATACCTAATCTCATCAAGTCAGGGCGTCCCGGCATCGCTGTAATGTCTGAAGAAGTGGGAGCCATGGATGAAACCTAGCCGATACCCTTCTCCTATGAAGGGAAGCTCATGAGCAGCAATGGAATGAATCGCGTTTTCCTCGCTCGCCTTGCCGGTACAGCAGTCTTTGACCCTAACGGAGATCCTGTAGGCAAGGTTCGCGATGCTGTGGCGACCCTGCGCTCAAATAATCAACCTCCCCGAATTCTTGGTCTTGTTGTCGAAGTGCCGCTTCGTCGTCGTGTATTCGTTCCAATTACACGTGTCACCTCTATCGAATCTGGCGCAGTAGTAATTACAGGACTACTTAATATGCGTCGCTTTGAAACTCGTGCTGGAGAAATTCTTGTTTTGGGAGATTTACTCGATCGCTCGATTACCATCGTTGAAAGTGGCGAATCTGTCGTCGTAGAAGATATGGGTATGGAGCTCACTCGCACCGGTGATTGGCTTATTTCAAAAGTTCACATCATGCGTAAAGGACGTGGGCTTCGTCGCAAGGGAGCGACATCGACTGTTGCCTGGGATGAGCTAGTTGGGTTTGCAGCTCAAGAAGCAAGTCAGGGTGCAACAAATCTTCTTGCCACACTCAGTACATTGCGAGCTGCCGATTTAGCTACCGTATTGCAAGACCTCTCACCAAAGCGACGTATTGAGGTGGCACGCGCCCTTGATGATGAGCGTCTTGCAGATGTAATTGAAGAGATGGATGAACAAGTACGAGTTGAACTTTTGGCAGAACTCGAAGGCGAGAGAGCAGCTGATGTCCTTGAGGAGATGGATCCGGATGACGCGGCAGATCTTCTGCGTGAAATTGGCGAAGAGCGTGCGCAGGAACTCATTGACTTAATGGATCCAGAAGATGCCGAAGATGTGCTTCGACTGATGACATACGAGGATTATTCTGCTGGCGGATTGATGACAACAGAACCAATTGTGATGTCAGCGGATTACTCAGTTGCAGATGCTCTTGCTGCGGTGCGAAAGAGTGAGCTTTCTCCAGCCTTGGCATCACAGGTATTTATCTGCCGCCAACCGCTTGAAACACCGACTGGTCGCTTTATTGGACTCGTTCATTATCAACGCTTGCTCCGCGAACCACCTGCAACATTGCTCGGTTCAATCGTAGATTCAAGTACTCATGGCGTAAATCCCGACGCATCCCTACACGAGGTTGCGTCATACTTAGCGAGCTATAACTTGCTATCAATTCCAGTTATCGACGCAAATGAACGCTTATTGGGCGCAATTACCGTGGACGATGTACTTGACCACTTATTGCCTGAGAATTGGCGCCATGCACATCGTGATTCTGCAGCAACTACAGCAGCGCTAGAAAATATAGATACAAGCTTTGATGGTGAACTATCCGAAGGAAGTCGAGGTTAAATGATGGCACGCAACCATGGTTTAGACACTCCCCGTGAGAGCCGCCGATCAATTCGTGGAAATTACGATTCGGAAGCATTCGGTCGCCTATCTGAGCGTTTCGCTAGATTCTTAGGAACTGCGCGGTTCCTTGTTTATATGACCGTCTTTGTATTTACATGGGTGCTCTGGAATATCTTCGCACCGGTAGATCTGCGTTGGGATGATTACCCATTTATTTTTCTTACACTCATACTTTCGCTACAAGCTTCTTATGCTGCCCCTCTAATCTTGCTTGCACAAAATCGCCAGGCAGATCGAGATCGAATTGCACTCAATGAAGATAGAGGACGAGGTGATCGCAATATGGCAGATACTGAATACCTCACTCGTGAACTTGCAAGTTTGCGAATCGCACTCGGTGATGTTTCAACGCGCGATTTTGTTCGAAGTGAACTTGAAAATCTCTCTCAAGAAATTGTTGAAGAGTTACGCAAGTCCAAGCCTGACGCCCAGTAAAGAATCTTGGCGAATTACTAGGGAATCAATCACTGAAGCGATAGCGACTGCGCTAGGACTATCTGGAGCATTGATAAATACTGGAGTTCCTTCATCGCCACCTTCGCGTAGTTGAGCGCTAAATGGAATCTTGCCCATGAGTGGTACTTCACCACCTACCAACAACGAAAGTCTGCGGGCTGTCTCTTCTCCGCCACCGCTACCGAAGAGGGCCATCTCTTGCCCGCATGAAGCGCAGGGGGCGGCAGACATATTTTCAATGACACCGATTACTCGCTGATGTATTTGATGTGCGATACGACCAGCACGTTCTGCAACCTCTGCCGCTGCAATCTGGGGTGTCGTGACGACAATAATTTCGGAAGTCGGAATGAGTTGTCCAAGTGAGATTGCTAAATCTCCAGTACCTGGAGGAAGATCAATAAAGAGGATATCTAAATCGCCCCAATATGCATCAGATAAAAGCTGCTCAAGCACTCGGTGCAACAAAGGGCCGCGATAGGCGATGGGATCGGACCTCTCTGGCTTAAACATCTCCATCGAAACAACTTTGACACCGAAGGATTCGAGCGGGATAAACATCTGATCAATTGCAGTAGGTCGCTGTCCCATCAATCCCATTAATCTCGGGATGGAGTGTCCATACACATCAGCGTCAAGGATGCCTACTCGCAGCCCCTTCTGAGCTGCTGCTACCGCTAGGTTGGCAGTCAGTGAAGATTTACCGACTCCCCCTTTACCAGATGCGATGCCTATGACGCGAGTTAGTGAATCTTTTTGTGCAAAAGAGATAAAACTTTCGCGACCATTGCGAAGAAGCTTTTTGATATTTGCTCTCTGCTCCTCATTCATCACGCCGAATTCAATATCTACTGTTGATATTCCAGCGACGGTCAGAGCTGCCGCAGAGATATCTTTAGTGAGGCGATCGCGCATTGGACATCCAGAAATGGTTAAAAGTATTTTTAACTTAAGAGCACTGCCATCAATTGTGACTTCTTCGACCATGCCCAATTCGGTTATCGAACGGTGCAGCTCTGGGTCATTAACTTTTGAAAGAGCGTCAAGAACAGATTGATTAGTGGTCATAGCAAGTCAGGGTCGATCTTGCTTTCAGGTCGCTTCGGCTTTGGTGAGGATTCATCCATTACCGCATCAATCTGCTTCTTTACAAAAGTTTTTGGGTTGAGATCTGACGGCTTGAGGTCTTCGAAACCTGGGCCAAGATTTTCTTTAAGTTCATTTGTTGCACTGGTTGCAAGAGTTCGCGCCTTCTTAATGAATTTAGCAGCTTGAACCGCGAGTCCTGGCAATTTATCAGGACCGACTAGAACCATACCCAGAATGGCTAAACCAATGAGTTCGCCCGCTCCAAAATCAAAGAACATGTCGCAACCTTATCGCTCTACTTGCCAGCTGTCAGGGTGAGCTTTACTTTCGCACTCACGCCCTTACGGGTATATGTAATCTCAACAACATCGCCCACATCGCGAGAACGTACAGAGACAATTAGCTCTTCTGCTGAATTTATATCTCGTCCATCAATGGCAATAATTACATCCCCAGCTTTGAGTCCTGCCTTTGCCGCCGGACCACCTGCAAGAATTGCTCCGCTCTTATTGGAAATAAGCGCGCCCGATCCTGCATAGCTCATATCAACTGAGACACCAATTACTGGATAGGTGGCTTTTCCTGTTTTAATCAATTGCTCAGCAGTTTTGCGTGCTTGATTGATTGGAATTGCAAAACCTAATCCGATAGATCCGGTTGGTCCTCCAAATGATGAACCGAGTGATGCAATTGCAGAATTAACTCCGATAACTGCACCTGTTGCATCGACGAGCGGTCCACCAGAATTGCCAGGGTTGATTGCAGCATCAGTTTGCAGTGCATTAATAAAAGAACTCTCACTCTGACTTTCTCCAGCGGTTACAGCGCGATCTTTAGCGCTAATAATTCCGAGCGTGACCGTCCCCGAGAGGCCTAGCGGAGAGCCGATTGCTAGAACAGGATCTCCCACAGCAACTTTGTCGCTATCGCCAAATTGAAGGGCGGTGAGTCTCTTATTACTAATTCGCAAAACAGCAAGATCGTAAGAAACTTCTCTACCGATCACATCGGCTTCGTAAGAGCTGCCATCTTGTAGGCGAACTAGGATCTTTCCACCACTTGTGACCGCTTCTGCTATCACGTGGTTATTAGTCAGAATGTAACCGTCACTGGCTATTACAAATCCAGAACCCGTTGAGCCTCCATCAGAGCCTTTTGCTTCGATTGATACAACTGAAGGGAGAACTCGCTTTGCAATCCCGGCCACAGAATCGGGAGATCGTTCAATTGTTGAATTAGAGGAAACTAGTCGTGTTGAATATCCAAAGAGAGAGCCACTTGATGCAGCTCCAAATGCGCCTGCAATAAGTCCGACCAAAATTGTTGTGGTGAGAAAAGTGCGAAACGAAACCTTCATGCGTGAGCGAGAAGGAGCATTCCACCAAGGGCTATTTGCACCTGGTCCGAATCCATCTCCGTGATTACTCATATCTCGCTTCCCT
>WLDZ01000129.1 GCA_009704515.1 Actinomycetota bacterium | reverse complement strand
AGTTGCATTGGTTCACAACCTCATGTGGCGTGGCATTTCAGGATTTCCGCGCAACTAAAATCGTTAGGATTAAATAGATATGGCAACAACATTTGCTGACCTGCCCCTGCGCAGTCAAACAATTGAAGCATTACATGCCCACGGCTTCTTGGCACCATTTGCAATTCAAGAAATGGTTCTGCCTATTGCATTGGCAGATGGAGATGTCATCGGTCAGGCAAAGACCGGAACTGGTAAAACTCTTGCTTTCGGTATTCCGGTAATTGAGCGAGTGATCGCTCCACACGATGCCGAGTGGGCTAATTTTGATAAAAAAGGTTTGCCTCAGGTTTTAATCGTTGTTCCTACCCGCGAACTATGTACTCAGGTAACTAAAGACATCGAAGAACTTGCTTCGAACCGTGGAATACGAACGGTTGCTGTTTATGGTGGCCGTGCATTTGAGCCACAAATCGAAGCTCTACAAGCCGGAGTTGAAATTGTTGTTGGAACTCCTGGTCGATTGTTAGACCTTTCTCGACAAGGTCAATTGAAGCTAAAAGAGGTTTCACGTTTAGTTTTGGATGAAGCTGATGAAATGTTAGATCTTGGCTTCTTGCCTGATGTAGAAAAGATTTTGTCTAGTACGCCAAATCGTGCCCAAACTATGTTGTTTTCGGCCACTATGCCGGGCGACATCATTGCTCTTGCACGTCGATTTATGAATCAACCAATTCATATTCGAACACAAGACAGCGAAGATGAAGGCGCAGTTGTTACTCGAATCAAGCAACATGTTTTACGTGCTCACGCATTAGATAAAATTGAAATGCTGGCACGAATTCTGCAAGCCGAGGGTCGTGGACCAACCATGGTCTTCTGCCGCACAAAGAGGACTGCACAAAAAACTGCTGAAGATTTGATGGAGCGTGGATTCAAGGCAGCACCTATTCATGGTGATCTTGGGCAAAGCGCACGTGAAAAAGCGCTCAGCGACTTCAAGGCTGGAAAGTCAGATGTGCTTGTTGCAACCGATGTCGCCGCGCGAGGAATTGATATTGATGGAATCACTCACGTCATCAATTACCAATGCCCTGAAGATGAAAAAACTTATGTTCACCGAATTGGTCGTACGGCTCGTGCGGGTGCACACGGAATCGCAGTTACTTTTGTGGACTGGGATGAACTTGCACGGTGGAAAATGATTGATCAAACCCTTGCACTTGGTTTAGCAGAACCCGAAGAGACTTATTCATCCTCGGAACATCTTTATGAAACCCTTAACATTCCGGCAGGTTCTACTGGTCGTCTAGTTAATGCAAAGCCTGTTGCAAAGGTTGAGAGTAAAGATGCACGACCAGCTCGTGCAAAACAAGAAGCACCTAAAGCTCGCACCGAGCGAACTCGTACACGCACTAAGAAGTTTAAAGAGAGCTAAGCAGCAACAAAGACGCGAATCGCATCTACCAGCATTTGTACTGCGATAGCTGCAAGTAACAAACCAGCAATTCGGGCAACAAGAGTTACGCCTGATTCTTTAATGACCTTCAAAATAGTCGTTGATGCCATCAGCGCAACAGCGATTGCGATGTGAACAGCCACAACAGCTGCCGTTAGCCCGAGCGCCATTGCTGTTGTATCTACTTGCTGAACGAAAATCATCGTTGCAACAATTGCGCCAGGACCAGCCAAAATCGGAGTTCCCAGAGGAACTAGAGCAATATTTGAATCTTCACCTTCATTGTGCTTTTTAGTATTTCCAGTCAGCAATTCAAGAGCAACTAGAAGCAACAAAAGTGCACCGGCAGCTTGTAGCGCCTCCATGGAAATATTGAGATAACTCAAGATCGCACGGCCGAAGAGGGCAAAGATTGAAATAACAAGAAGCGATACCGCTGCAGCTTGCACCGCTAAAATTCTGCGAACTTTAGGGGTTTTATCGGCAACTAGCCCCAAGAAAATTGGTGTTGCACCTGGTGGGTCCATAATCACAAACAAAGTGACAAAAGATTGAACCGCAAATGTAACTGCGCTGATATCTTTCACGCTGAAACCACCCTTCGAGCATTGGCTTGTGACTCTAACTTCTCCCATTGTTCCCTATGGGTATGGTTTTCTGCTAATGAATTAAGTTTTCCAGTACCGTGATAATCGCTACTTCCGGTAATCACAAGATCTAATTCATGCGCAATTGTTCGTAACATCGCTCTTTCGTCGGGGTTTTGGTCACGATGATCAACTTCTATGCCATTTAAGCCTGCTGCGACTAATTCAGAGAAATCTTCAGGTTTAAGTATTTGACCACGATGTGAAGCAAATGGGTGGGCAATTACTGCAACTCCCCCAGCTCTGCGAATCAAAGCGATAGCTTCGACTGGAGTTGGTGCTGCATGCGAAACATAAAAGCGGGATTCGTTGTGTAGTAAATCTACAAAAGCCTCATCGCGGGATTTCACAATCTTCTTGGCAACTAGTGCATCAGCTAAGTGCGGTCTGCCCATCGTTGCACCCACTGGCATGGCTTGTTCTACATCTTCTATCGAAATATCCATACCTTCTTCGCGCATTTTTTCAATCATCTTGCGCATCCGAGGTAAGCGACCATCGCGGGTTTCTTCAAGTACACACTGCATTTCTTCATGTTCCGGGTCAAAGAGCAGACCCAGCATATGCACGCTGACGCCATCATTTGTTAAACAAGAAATTTCAGAACCTAGTGCTAACTGCAGTGAACCACGCAGAGTTTCGATGGCTTCAGCCCAACCAGCTGTTGTGTCGTGATCTGAAATTCCTAAAACCTCTAAGCCCTGAACAATCGCTTTGTTCACTAACTCGCGAGGTGAATCAGTTCCATCGCTGCAAGTGGTGTGGGTATGTAGATCAATCATTTCTTGCCCCACGAGTTCTGGTAACTACTAAGACACATCCGACAAGGATCAAGACAATTCCGGGAATGATTCCAAGAGGTGGGGTTTGGTCTAACCACCAAGCTGCAAGAACTGCACTAACTGGTACTTCGAAGAAAACAATCAGTGAAACGATTGCCGGTGAAACCCGCTTGAGCGCTGAGTTAAACATCGTATGACCCAACAACTGAGCACCAAGTATGAGCCCCAAAAGAATGAGCCACTCTTTTTGCTCAAAAGCAAAGATTTCATTTCCTGCAATCAACGCCATGGGTAATGCGGTTATTGAACAAACAAAGTAGCAAACCGTTGTATAGGTGCTTGTTTCTAACGTCCGCTGTGCTTTTGATCCAGCAATCATGTAGGCAGCAGCTAGTGCAGCAGAAATCAAGGCAGCAATATCTCCTAAGAAGGCTCTATACGAGATCGTTAAATCAACACCAGAAACCAGAATTACTCCGACAAAACTAACAATCATTCCGAGCCAGGCTTTTGATGGAATATGTCCGCCACTAAATTTTACAAACAGAGCTGCAAAAATTGGCTGCAAGGCAACAAGAGCTGTTCCTGCTGCAACCGTTGTCATGCGCATCGCTAAAAAGAAACCTATAAAGTGAAGTGCAAGCAATACTCCTGCAATCATTGCCCATTTCATTCCAACGCGATCACGTGAATGGCGCAGCGCAAATGGCAAGGTAATCAAAGATCCGCCAAGATTTCGCCAGAAAATCAGGGTCAGTACTGGCATTGCACTCATTGCAATCAGTGGACCAGAAGTTCCGATTCCAATGATTCCTAAACCTAAACGAATCAGATCTGGCTTCGCAGGGATCGCCGTGTGGTCATTAATGCGTTCGCCTGAAGTCATAAGAGAAAGGTACCCTTAACTCATGAGCGGCAATCTCTTAAACCGAGTATTTCT
>WLDZ01000128.1 GCA_009704515.1 Actinomycetota bacterium | reverse complement strand
CCATTACGAACCGCAAGAAATCCTGCATGCGGACCACCAAAGCCCATTGGTACCCCGAAGCGTTGTGAGGTTCCTACCGAAATATCAGCGCCCCACTCCCCCGGCGGCTTTAGTAATGTGAGTGATAATAAATCCGTTGCCGCAATCATGAGAGCGCCATCTTGATGGGCCCGCTCTGAGAGAAAACCATAATCCTTAATTTCTCCTGTTGTCTCTGGATACTGAACGATAATTGCGAAGTAATCACCTGAGTATCCGCTTAGCGCTATCTCGCTCGCATCTACTTCGACAACTTCTATGCTGAGAGGCTTTGCACGAGTCGCAATCACAGCTTTTGTTTGCGGGTGGATATTCGTATCCATCAAGAAAACAGCGTCATCAGGTGACTTCGATGAGCGTCGCGCAAGTGTCATCGCCTCAGCGGCGGCGGTTGACTCATCAAGCATTGAAGCATTTGATATATCAAGGCCCGTTAGTTCACAGATCATTGTTTGGAATGCGAAGAGAGCCTCTAGCCGACCTTGTGATATCTCTGGCTGATAAGGAGTGTATGCGGTGTACCACGCAGGGTTTTCGAGAACATTTCTCTTAATAACAGGTGGAACGATAGTTCCGTAGTAACCGGTTCCTATCAAAGAACGAAATACTTTATTCTCAGCTGCTATAGAACGAAGTTCTGCGATCACTTCAATTTCACTTTTAGCGAAATCCAATGTGTTCTTGAGATGGTTATCAATTGCAATATTAGATGGAACGACATCCGCGATGAATGACTCTAGGTTTGAATAACCTAAGTGGGCAAGCATCTCTGCTTCATCGCGACTGGTGGGTCCGATATGGCGGTCTTGAAAAGTACGTTCCACCTAAGGCCCCCTGAGCTAAATCCTGTAAGGGGTGCAATATATTCTGTGAATATAAATCGAACGGGTTTTTAGGCCCCTTTTGCCTTGCGTCGCAGTGATAGCTCATCGTTACCTTCGACACGTGGCGCGAGATCTTCTTCATTGAAAAGTTCACCTTGTAGCACCGATAGAGAACCCTCAACCTCATGCCAAACCTTGCCGACTGCAATACCAAAGACACCCTGACCACCAGCAAGAAGGTCGATAATCTCATCCGCGCTGGCGCACTCATAAATAGAAGATCCGTCGCTCATCAAGGTGATGCGTTCGAGTTCGACGACTCCCCTCTTGCGAAGGTGATCTACAGCGGTACGAATATTCTGAAGTGATACACCCGCATCGAGAAGACGCTTAACAATCTTCAAAACGAGAATATCTCTGAAACCATAAAGGCGCGCAGTGCCCGAACCATGTGCAGTTCTAATTGATGGTTCGACTAATCCAGTACGAGCCCAATAATCGAGTTGGCGGTAAGTGATGCCCGCAGCAGAGCAAGCAGTTGCTCCACGGTAACCAATCTGAAGTTGATTTTCGTTCACGAGAGGGGGCTCGCTTTCAAAGAGTCGCGCCCAGGGGTTGGCGCGTAATACCAATAATTTACGCGAGATACCCCTTGCCATCGGTGAGCGACACGCTCCAAAGCTCTACTTGAGGTTGAAGGTTCTGAGCTCAATCTGATGGCCATAGCGGCTTCTACGCGAAATCCTCAGGATTTATCTGATCCAGGAACTCTCTAAAAGCCTCAACCTCATCAAGGCCTTCGCCCGATTCTCCAGGAATTATCCCTTCAGGGATCTCAATCCCGGCGCTCTCCAAGAGATCAAGGTCGACAAGTATGTTGCTTTTGCAGCGAAGCGCGATCGCCACTGCATCTGATGGACGGCATGAGAGCGGCTCTAGTGGAGAAGTTTCGTTTCTCAGGATGAGTTCGGCGTAGAAAATGCCATCTTCAAGAGAGGTGATGTGAACGGCGGTAAGAATTACTCCAGTGCGGTCGAGTAAATCAGAAATTAAATCGTGGGTTAAGGGCCGCGAAGGATTGAGACCTTGTTGCGCGAATGCAATGGCATTAGCTTCGTTGCTTCCAATCCAAATGGGCAAGAACTTGCTGCCCTCAATTTCCTTGAGCAAGAGAATTGGCTGGTTGGAGGGCATCTCAATTCGAACACCAACGACCTCTACCGGGATGAACATTTCTCTCGCCTGTCGCGACTCTATCGAGGGCGATTAAGTCCGCTGCGAACCAGCGATGAGTGAAGACGAACAGAGAGAGCCGCCATCTCTTTCTGAACTTCCTCTGCTCTTGCTTTAGCTTCACTAGATTTCTGGCGAGTAAATGGTGTTATCACTTGTTCGATTAAACCGATTTCGCGATCCGCTGCGGTCTTAAATGAGCGCAGGTGTCGAGCTTCGATACCGAAGGCTGCCATTTCGGCAACTGCCTTAGCAACTGCTAGCGCATCAGCATCGTAATGGCGACCGCGCAAAGTTATCAATCCGAAAGATTCGAGTTCAACAAGTTGTGCTTCCGAGAGAGCAGATGCGCTAAGAAGCTCTTCTCGCGAAAGGCGCATCTCGGACTGCTCGGCGAAGTTCGCAGGGGCGATCTCTCCGTCGATCGTTGCTATTCCAAGGGTCACTCGTGGGGCAGCAATGCCATTAGCTGTTGGCTCTAATCCTCTATCTAGGGCGTCGAGATTCTCTTTAATTACTCTTAAAGGCAAGTACTGATCGCGCTGAGCCATGAGGACATAACGCAATCTGTCGAGGTCACGACTTGTGAATTTTCGGTATCCAGAAGGTGTGCGTTGGGGTTCAATCAAGCCCTCAGATTCGAGAAATCGAATCTTCGAGATCGTGATATCTGGAAAATCACCACGTAATTTTGAAAGAACTTCTCCGATGCTTAGATACGCACGAGCTGGAACACTCACTTATTTCTCCCCTGTTAGTTGCTGTGCTCCGATAAAGAGCATGTGATATTTACCAATTTGAATTTCATCTCCAGATTGAAGATGGTGTTTAGTGCTTTGAACGCTATTGATATAGGAGCCGTTGAGACTGCCTAAATCCGTGAAGTGAAAAGCTTTTCCTGAAACGCTAATCTCTGCGTGCTTGCGTGAGACCGTTACATCGTCTAAAAAGATTTCATTGGAAGCTGCTCGTCCAATACTTGCTCCACTAGAAGTAATGAGGAAACGCGAACCCTGAGATGGACCTCGATGGATATAAATCATCGCTACTTCCCCATCACCGCTCATGATCTTTCTTAAAACAATTGAATCTTCTTCATTAGCTTCTGCGAGAATGTTTTCGAGGTGGGCCGAGGAATGGCTT
Organism: Actinomycetota bacterium; assembly: GCA_009704515.1. The sequence goes on along the minus strand of WLDZ01000128.1, from coordinate 570 downwards.
TCTCCCTTATCTTCTCGAGCAAGGTGCAGTGTTGTAGTGAGTTCGCTCGGATTATTCTGCTTATCCATCGCGAACCCCTTTCTTACTCCTGCGAAAGCCTGCCCAATAGGATGAACTTCAACCTGAGGCTGACAGTAGAGAGTTGTAATTAATAAATCAAGCCGAAAGGCAGGCAGAGATTTATGGCCCTATGCAGGGGAAATTGGCCGATTCGACCGAAGGCAGGCGCTAAGAAGTTAGCTCTGAATATTGCGCGGCTGAAAGCAAAGGTGTAGGTGTATCGGTCAGTGAAATTTCAATTAGCCAACCGGCTCCATATGGATCTGAGTTAAGAAGCTCTGGTGCTGATGAGAGTTCTGAGTTGACTGCTGAAACCGTTCCTGTAACTGGTGAGAAAATCTCAGAAACGCTCTTTGTGGATTCAACTTCACCGCAGACTTTATCTCCCGTGACGCTCTCGCCCACTTTGGGCATTTGCACGTAGACAATATCTCCGAGCGCGCTCTGTGCGAAGTCAGTAATCCCCATTCGAATGATCGAGCTATCAGATGTTGATGCAACCCATTCGTG
>WLDZ01000127.1 GCA_009704515.1 Actinomycetota bacterium | reverse complement strand
TGGGCCGTTGTTGTCTATACCGCGATATTCAGTACGGCGGTCGCATTTGTGATTCAAACCTGGTCTCAAGCACATATCTCCCCTACAAAAGTTGCTGTCATTCTTACAATGGAAGTTGTCTTCGCAGCGCTCTTTGCAATGGTTTTCACCGATGAAACTTTGAATCTACAGCAGATGCTTGGTGGTGTCTTAATCTTGATTTCGATGCTTGCGATTGTTATTAAAGAAGATCCAGGCGCTAGTAGTGCAGAGAATGAGAAGAAGGCCCAGTAGTGGCTGTAGATCTACGCTCTGACACAGTCACTGCGCCATCTCAAGGAATGCGTGAGGCAATCGCGTCTGCAGCTGTTGGAGATGATGTCTATGGCGATGATCCCACTGTTAATTCACTTGAAGAGCGCGTTGCCACACTCTTCGGAAAAGAGGCTGGACTCTTCTGTCCAACTGGCTCACTTGCTAACCAATTGCTTATTCGTCAATTAGTGAATCCCGGAGAGGAGCTTTTAACAGAGGAGCGTGCTCATATTGTTCGAGCAGAGCTTGGAGCCGGCGCCGTCTTTAGTGGAATCACAACACGTACCTGGCACTCAGATCGTGGATTACTCAAAGCCGAAGTGCCACTTGCTCTTGCCCACGAAAACGCCGGTCCTTACCTTGTTTCAACCGCTGCTATCGCAGTTGAAAACACCCATAATTTTGGCGGCGGAACCGTTCAGCCAATGAATGAGATTGCAAAGCTAAGTAAAGAAGCGCGTGCTCGCGGAATAGCAATGCATTTAGATGGTGCGCGTATCTGGAATGCCCATGTTGCAACAGGGACTCCCCTGCCTGAATTCGGTCTTCACTTCGAAACTATTAGCGTCTGTCTTTCAAAAGGGCTCGGAGCGCCGGTTGGCTCTATTGCACTTGGTAATAAAGAACTTATTGCAAAGGCTCGAATCTGGCGCAAACGCTATGGAGCTGGGATGCGCCAGGTTGGTTTACTCGCCGCTGCTGGACACTACGCACTTGATAACAATGTTAAGCGCCTGGCTGAAGATCACACACGAGCTAAGAAAATTGCGCACTCCCTTGCTGCTCATGATGCTTCGCTGATTGACCCAGAGACCGTTGATACAAACATTGTTGGACTAGATTTATCCCACAGCGGCATCACTGCTGCAGAGTTCGCAAAGCGTGCTGCCAATTCAGGTGTCTTGATTAGCGCACTTGGTAAAACATATGCTCGCTTGGTCACGCATCTAGATATCAATGACGCGCAATGCGATGAGGCGGTTTCAGTCCTTATTAAATCTCTAAGGTAATGCACCTTCGTGGCGCAAGAGCCACAACTTTTTTTCAGGTCCCGGTCCATATGCACCCATAGATCCGTTGCTATTTATCACACGATGGCAGGCAACAATAATTACAATCTTATTTTTAGCACAGGCACTTCCGGCTGCTCTCACCGCGGCAGGACTTCCGGCTCGCTTGGCAAGCTCTGCATAGGACTCTGTTTTGCCCGCTTTTATCTTGCGCATCCCCGACCAAGCAGCTTGTGAGAAATCTCCACCTCTTTGGCGAACTTTAATCGCGTTGATAGCTCGCAAATCTCCATCAAAGTAATCCATTAGTGCTTGCGTGGCTAGCGATGGACGAACTTCTTTGGTCAACTTTAACTTCTGAAGATCAGCGTCAAGGGTTGCAACTATTTCATCGATACCCGAGAGATTAAGACCGAGAACAACATCATCGCGCGTTACTAAATAAAGCTTTCCTATCGGGGAAGAAAGTGTCCGCGAAAGTAAAGCCGTCATGTAATTTAGCGAGTACGGAGCATCTCTGCTACGAGAAAAGCTAGCTCAAGTGATTGAGAATGGTTGAGGCGAGGATCGCAAGCGGTCTCATAGCGAGATTCGAGATCCTTTTCAGAGATCTGATTGCCACCTCCTAGACATTCAGTGACATCATCGCCGGTGAGTTCGATATGGATTCCACCAGGGTGAGTACCAAGTGCTTTATGTACCTCAAAGAATCCACGCACTTCATCAAGAACATCATCGAACTGACGAGTCTTATATCCGTTTGCTGATTCGAAAGTGTTTCCATGCATCGGATCGCAGACCCAGAGAACTTGCGCACCGCTCTTGGTGACACCTTCAACAAGTGCTGGCAACGCTTCACGAATCTTGCCTGCACCCATACGCGTAATAAAGGTAAGTCGACCTGGTTCGCGAGTTGGATCTAACTTCTCGATGAGAGCCAGCGCATCTTCGACCGTTGACTTAGGACCAAGCTTTACGCCTATTGGATTGCGAACCTTGGATGCGAAATCAACATGTGCTCCATCTAGCTGACGAGTGCGTTCGCCAATCCAAATGAAGTGACCTGAAACATCGTAAGGAAGGTCTGTCCGCGAATCGATACGAGTAAGGGCCTTCTCGTATTCGATAATGAGAGCTTCATGGCTCGCGTAGAAATCGACAGCCTTAAACTGTTCTGGATCTACCCCAGCTGATTCCATAAATGCAAGAGCGCGGCCAATCTCAGATGCCACCTTCTCGTACTTTTCTCCGAAAGTTGAATCACGAATAAATCCCTTGTTCCATTCGTGAACGCGACGTAGGTCTGCAAAACCACCCTGTGTGAATGCGCGAACTAGATTGAGAGTTGAGGCAGAGGTGTTGTAAACCTTTACCAATCTCTGTGGATCTGGAATACGAGATTCAGGTGTGAAGTCGATTCCGTTCACTGCATCACCGCGATAAGCCGGCAGCGTCACATCTCCACGTGTCTCTGTATCACTGGAGCGAGGCTTGGCGAATTGACCCGCCATGCGACCTACCTTGATAACGGGAAGAGATGATGAATATTGCAAAACTGCAGCCATCTGCAAAATAGTTTTGATGCGATTGCGAATTGAATCAGCTGTTGCCGATTCAAAAGTCTCAGCACAATCTCCACCTTGCAACCAAAATGCTCTTCCTGCTGCAGCTTCGGCAATGCGTGCCTTTAAGTTGTCACATTCACCAGCGAAAACTAGCGGTGGCAAAGCCTTGAGCTCTGCTACTGCTGCCGCCAGTGGCGCACCTTGAGGACCACCAGGCCAGTTGGGTTGTTGAGCCGCAACTAGAGTGGAATCAAAGAGCGTATCGATTGATGTCATGTGATTAGCCTAAAAGATAGTAGGGATATGGTGACGGGTAATTAGCTAGAGCTTTATCCGAAGAAAGCGGTGATCTCTTCGTAGCGCTCGTAAGGAACCGTCTTTAAGACATCAGTTGCTGATGCCAACGGGACGTGAGCAATCGTTGTTCCGTGAAGGGCCATCATCGTTCCCCAGTCACCTTGGTGAGCTGCAGTGATTGCCTCTAGCCCAAAGCGTGATGAGAGAACTCGGTCGAAAGCTGTTGGTGTTCCGCCGCGCTGGATGTGGCCAAGGACTGTGCAACGCGTTTCATAGCCAGTCTTGCTCTCAATCTCTTGTGCCAACCACTCGCCAATACCCGAAAGTTTGACGTGTCCGAAAGCATCGAGCTCTTGATCTTTAACAATCATGTCGCCGTCTTGTGGGATGGCACCTTCTGCAATAACGATAATTGGCGCAGTTCCTGTGGCGAAACGTGACTTCACGTATTCGCAAACCTTTTCTACTGAGAACTTAACCTCTGGAATCAAGATGCAAGCTGCATCTCCTGATATTCCTGAGTGAAGTGCAATCCAACCAGCATGGCGACCCATGACCTCAACGATAAGTGGGCGGTGGTGAGATTCAGCTGTTGTGTGAAGACGATCAATTGCCTCCATCGAGATGTTAACTGCTGTATCAAAACCAAATGTGTAATCAGT
>WLDZ01000126.1 GCA_009704515.1 Actinomycetota bacterium | reverse complement strand
TGGAAGGTATCTGGCTCCCATCACAATACTGAGATCACTTCCATCTGCACCTGGAAGGCTTAGGACGCCGTAGGCCAATGCGATAGGCGATAGGCCATTGCCCACATTTGAAATGAGGCGCGCAGTAACAAGCATGGAGAAACCCTCATGAGAGCTGAGATTCTTCAATTGTGCGAGCATTAAGAGATAGTACTTGTAAAACGTTGATATGCGTTCACCTGCTATTCATATAGCCCCATTAAACTCACGCCATGCATAAAGCGCTCTCTGAATTTTTGGGTACTGCAATCTTGGCTTTAGCTGTTGTGGGCTCTGGCGCCATGGCGCAATCACTTACCGAAGATGTGGGTTTACAGCTGCTGATTAATGCCGCAGCAACCGGCGCAGTTCTTTGGACAATAATTAATCTCTTTGGCCATATTTCTGGCGCACAATTTAATCCACTCGTGACTTTATTTACGATAATTCGACGAGAAGCAAAAGTTACAGAACTGCTTTTATTTGCTCTCTCACAGGTGCTCGGTGCAATAGCCGGAACAGCTCTAGCAAATCTGCTCTTTGATTTCCCCGCCTTCGATATCTCAGAGCGAGTGAGAGAAGGATCAAATATTTATTTAAGCGAGATAGTCGCAACTGCTGGACTCATCTTCCTTATCTTCCATCTTATAAATTCAGCCAAATCTCAATTGATTCCAGTAGCGGTTGGATTATGGATTTTCGCCGCATACTTCTTTACATCTTCAACATCGTTTGCAAATCCAGCAATAACCATCGGGCGTATCTTCACTAAGACTTTTGCAGGTATCTCACCTGAATCAGCGCTGATGTTTATCCCCTTCCAAATTCTGGGTGCATTTCTAGGATATGGATTAGCCCACCTACTCAAGCAATCTAGGGAAAGAAAGAGTTGACATGACTAACGAGAATAAGAAGACCATCCTTTTTGTCTGCGTGCATAATGCTGGTCGCTCTCAGATGGCGGCTGGATTTATGCGCACACTTGGTGGAGATAGAGTAGAAGTTCTCTCGGCTGGTTCAGCTCCAAAAGATTCAATTAATCCAATTGCAGTTGAAGCGATGGCTGAGCTCGGAATTGATATCGCAGATCAGCAACCCAAGATTCTGACCCCAGAATCAGTCCAGGCATCTGATGTGGTCATCACGATGGGCTGTGGGGATGCCTGCCCGTACTACCCAGGTAAGCGCTATGAGGATTGGAAGCTCGATGATCCTGCTGGGCAAGGGATTGAGCCGGTGCGTGTGATTCGCGATGAGATTAAGGGTCGTATCGAGGCTCTCTTGAGCGAGCTTTTCTAGACTTCACCCTTTAATTAAGCGTGAATTCGCCGAAATTCTTTAAAATTTAATGCGAATTACTGGTTAGTAATAGAGAAATTTCTCCCAGAAACAGTCACACTTTCCCCTATCAAAGGTCAGTGATGCCCTAGCCGAAAGGTTTAGGTAGCGCTTGTGGCCTGAGATCTTACGGGCCGACCGGCCCGCACTGATGAAAGAGTCAGGAAAGGCTCAGGAGATATGTCAGTAACACTCGATAACAACCAATGGAACCTCGTTTACGCGGTTTTCTCATTCGGTCTAGTTTCAATGCTTGCAACAACTGTCTACACATTGATCTCACAGAATCGCGTGCTTCCTAAGTACCGCAACGCTCTCGTGATGTCATCAATGGTTACATTCATTGCTGCGTACCACTACTACCGCATCTTCAACTCATTCTCAGAGTCATCAGAGAACCAGGTTGTAAATGTTTCAGGTGCTCAGGGTTCATTCAATGAGGCATACCGTTATGTAGATTGGCTACTTACTGTTCCACTTCTACTCGTTGAGGTAATTGCAGTTCTTGCACTTGCAGCAGCAGTAGCAAAGTCATTGATCATGCGTCTTGTTCCAGCAGCAGCTGCGATGATCGCTCTTGGTTACCCAGGAGAAATCTCAACAGATCAGAACACACAGGTTCTTTACGGTGTTCTTTCAACAATCCCATTCCTTTACATCCTCTACGTACTATTCGTAGAGCTTGGAAAGTCATTGGATCGTCAGCCAGCTGGCGTAGCAGAGACAGTAGGACGTCTACGTCTTCTCCTCATCGCTACATGGGGTGTATACCCAATCGCTTACATCTTCAACATTGTTGGCGATGAATCAGCTAGCTCATTCGTTGCAATCCAGGTTGGTTACACAATCGCGGATATCTTGGCGAAGTGCGTATTCGGTCTTACAATTTTGAAGATCGCTCGCATGAAGTCAATTGCAGAAGGAATGCCAGCAGATCACTAATTAGTGAGTTGTTAGTGGCAAGGGCGTCGGGATTCCGGCGCCCTTTGCCATTACCATTTGTATATGAACTATTCCCGTCTTAACAATTACCGGATGGCTGCCTATGGCGCCCTTGCAGTTGGACTTATCAATCTGCGTTACCAAACGGGTGCAGACGAGAATCTCTTAAAGAGTCTCGCCCTAATAATTCCGGGCGTCTTACTTCTTGCAATCTCATTTATAGAGGCAGGCAAGAAATGGCTCGCAACAAAAGCAGCAGCACAAGCAGTAACCGCGATTTGGGTACTGCTTCTGCTCTACAGCTTTATTGTTTAAGTATTCCTAAAATCTTCTTGAATAACCTAAGTGATTACTTAGCGGCATCAAAACCAATCTGAAGATCAGCCTTGAGGTCTGCAACATTTTCAATACCTAGGCTTAGTCGTACCAAACCTGGTGTAACACCTGCTGCTAGCTGCTCTTCTGCAGATAGTTGCGAGTGTGTAGTTGTTGCAGGGTGAATAACGAGCGAGCGAACATCACCAATATTTGCAACGTGGCTAAAGAGCTTGAGGGATTCCACAAACTTTCGACCAGCTGCAACGCCACCTTTAAGTTCGAATGAGAGAACTGCGCCTGAACCTTTAGGTGCATATTTATTTGCGAGTGCATGCCAAGGTGATGAAGCTAGTGCTGCAAAGTTAACCTTCTCAACACTTGGATGCTTCTCTAACCAAAGAGCAATCTCTTTTGCATTCTGAACATGGCGTTCCATGCGAAGTGAGAGAGTTTCGAGGCCTTGCGCTAAGAGCCATGCATTAAATGGTGATACAGCTGCTCCGACGTCGCGGAGAAGCTGCAAGCGAATCTTGAAGATGTAAGCCAAGTTGGCACCAAACGCAGAGCCAACGCCAAGTGCTTGCGCAAAGACAAGGCCGTGATAGCTAGGGTCTGGCTTGTTAAATCCTGGGAAACGATCTGGGTACTGTGCATAGTCAAACTTTCCAGAGTCAATGATTGCTCCGACGACTGCATTTCCGTGACCCGATAAGAACTTCGTTGCAGAATGAACAACCACATCTGCCCCAAAATCAATTGGCTTAATCAAGAAAGGAGTTGCAACGGTGTTATCGACGATTAATGGAAGACCCACTTCATGAGCAACATCTGCAACTGCGCGGATATCTAGAATCTCGTTCTTTGGGTTAGCGATTGTCTCGCCGAAGAATGCCTTTGTATTTGGGCGAACAGCCTTGCGCCATGATTCTGGATTGTTGGCATCATCAACGAAAGTTACTTCGATGCCAAACTTTGGAAGGGTGTAATGAAAGAGGTTATATGTTCCTCCATAAAGACTTGGACTTGAAACAATATGGTCACCTGCTTCTGCAACGTTAAGAATTGCAAAGGTTGTCGCAGCCGAACCTGATGCGAGAAGCAATGCAGCGACTCCACCTTCAAGGGCAGCAAGTCGTTGTTCGACTGCATCTTGAGTTGGGTTCATGATGCGCGTATAAATATTTCCCATTTCGGCAAGACCGAAGAGATTCGCAGCATGCTCTGTA
>WLDZ01000125.1 GCA_009704515.1 Actinomycetota bacterium | reverse complement strand
GGGGCCATTTCGCAGAACCGTCAAGGGAACAACGTGGAAACCTAAATGTTCACTGACGATGTAAGCGGCAAATTCTCGATGAGCTAAGCAGCCATCAGGGAAATCCCACAATGGTCGTTCACCCGCTATTGGCTTGTAGATACACACCATTTCTGCGTCGTCGAGTTCAGCGATCGCATACAGAGTTGCATTAGAGGCATCTATCAATCGTCCAGTGACTCGAAGCGTGCCTTGTTGCAGCCTGGCTAACTTATCTTCGGTAGCCATTTGCCCTAGGACATAAATGCCCGCGTGGATCGATTGGGATAGCGCAAAAAGGACAAGGCAAGCGTCCCGCATTTACTAAAGCTTTTGAACGTTGAGCAAAAGCAATGGCCATTCCAAGTGAAAAGTTGATTTCTAGAACTTGCCCTTCTTCATCGTGCTCATCATCTTGTAGTTCATAGAGCTCAAAAGATAGAAGTTGGTCTAACTCATTCCAGGCAAGGGAAATGGCTCCAACCTGAAACTCTTCATCGACAGGTGTTTCTAGCGCAGCGTCATCTTGTGGAAAGCTTTCAATTGAAATCAATGGATTACTCTTCTTGACTTCTGCGACGATTAGCTCGAGTCGATTGGCTATTGCCTGAACCTGTGCTTTTTCTAGAGCAACACTAATGACACGCCCCTTGTTTCGGGCTTGAATGAAGAAAGCACGTTCACCTGGTGCACCAATTGTTCCTGCCACGCATCGTTCGGGATGTGTGAAGATATGTCTCACTTACCGGATCCCCCACCAAGAAGATTCTTTGATCGCTTTGGTGCTTTGAGTAAATCGGTAACAACCGCGCGAGTGTCATTTACAAGCAAGATACGCGGCTTTACTGAGTGATATTCGATTACTGACACCGAAGCGGGATCAATGATGATTCTTTGAAATTCATCCAGGTGCATGCCTAAAGCAGATGCAACGATCGATTTAATTACGTCGCCATGACTAACAAAGATCGCAACTTTTGAATCAGACAGTGAAGCGACTTCATGAACAGATTTCATGGCACGCGCCTGCATTGCAGCGATACCTTCGCCGCCCGGAAAGTACATACGACTCGCAGATTCTTGAACCGTTTTCCACTCTTTCTTGCGAGAAAGAGTTGCTAAGCGTTTCCCGCTCCAGTCACCATAATCAACTTCATTAAGCATGGGATCAATTGTTGGTTCAAATCTAGGATTTGCCGCTAGGACAAACTCATTTATCCAAGGTGATACCGTTTCAAAACATCTTTCCATGGGTGAAATTCGCATTTGAGCAACAGGAAAACTGCCTAAACGCTGGGATAGTTGTTCGGATTGCTTGACACCTTTTGCCGATAAGTGCACATTCGGGATTCGACCTGACAAGATTCCGGCGGCATTGGACTCGGAATGAGCATGTCGAATTAAAACCAAACGCATAATGAAAGGCTATCGCAGACTTTGCCCCTTAGCCTTGCTAGGGTCACGCCATGGAAATGCGACGAGCCGGCAGTAGTGGTTTAGCACTCTCCCGTCTTGGTTTAGGCACTATGACTTGGGGCCGCGACACCGATGAAATCGAAGCTGCCGACCAATGTCGAGCATTCTTGGACGCAGGTGGAAACTTTTTAGATACCGCCGCAACATATGGTGATGGTGATAGCGAGCGAGTTATCGGCGGATTGATCGATACGCTTTTTCCACGCGATCAAGTCATAATCGCTACTAAAGCCGGTATCAACTTCTCCGAAGGTGTCAGAAAGGTAGATGCATCTAGACACGCCTTGATCGCCGACCTTGATCGATCCCTTGCAAGACTTGGCACCGATTATGTGGATGTCTGGCAGATACATAGTTGGGATGAATTGACTCCTCTAGATGACACATTGTCAGCACTTGACTATGCCTACACAACTGGACGGGCTCGCTATGTTGGAATCAGCAATTTTTCAGGTTGGCAGTTAGCTCGTGCTGCAACCAAGCAACAATCAAACTCAATGAAGGCTCCCCTTACTACAGTTCAGGGTGAATATTCCTTACTCAATCGATCTGCCGAGTATGAACTTATCGATGCCTCAGTTGAATGTGGTTTGGGTTTTTTGGCTTGGGCACCCTTAGCTCGTGGAGTTCTTACTGGAAAGTACAGAAAGGGTGTTCCGAGTGATTCACGTGGAGCTGCCCCACACTTTGCAAAACATATCGAGCCTTATCTTGATGCTCGTTCATCCAAGATAGTCGAAGCGGTTGCGGTAGCTGCCGAAGGTCTTGGTTTTTCACCGCTAGAAGTTGCACTGTCATGGGTGCGAGATGCTCCAGGTGTAACGAGTTCGTTGATCGGGGCGAGAACTGGTGCGCAATTGCGTGGCGTTCTAAAAAGCGAAGAGATTTCACTCCCCGACATTGTCCGAACCGCCCTTGATGAAATAAGTCTTTAAGCGTGTTCTAAGAAGTTCTTCAAAACTCTAGTTCCAAATGTAAGACCTTCAACCGGGACTCTCTCATCAACTCCGTGGAACATCGCCATGAAATTGAAATCTGCATCCAATTTCAAAGGTGAGAATCCATAACCGATTATCCCAAGATCGGCTAGCGCTTTGTTATCTGTTCCACCGCTCATCACATAGGGAACAGGGATGGCAACGGAGTCTTCTTTGATAAGTGCGTTGCACATTGCTTCTACGAGGTCGCCTTCAAAAGGAACCTCTAATGCTTTGTCACGGGTAATTGTTTCAACTGTGATGTTTTCACCAATCAAGCTCTTGATCGTTGCATTTAGCTCGTCTTCAAAGCCTGGAATGAAGCGACCATCGACGGTTGCACTGGCTGAACCAGGAATTACATTTGCTTTGTATCCAGCGTCAAGCATCGTTGGATTAGCTGTATTTTGAAGGGTTGCGCCAATCATTGTTGAAGCAAAACCTATCTCCTTCAACAATGGACGCAGATCATCTTCGTTGTACGGCTTTCCTGTCTCTTCGGCAATTCTCTTGAAGAACGCCTTTACCGTTTTGCTATAGCGCTGTGGCCATTCAAAGCGCCCAATTCTGGCAATAGCTTCGGAAAGTTGAGTAATTGCATTGTCATCGTTCATCATGGAGCCATGACCGGCGCGACCCTCTGCGGTGAGCCGCATCCAGTGAATTCCTTTTTCAGCGGTTTCAATCAAGTACAAACGCTTTCCGCCTGCAACAGTTACTGAGAAACCACCAACTTCTGATACAGCTTCCGTACAGCCTGCAAAAACTTCTGGGTGGTTCTTCACCATAAAATGCGAGCCGAAAATACTTCCAGCTTCTTCATCTGCAAAAAAGGCTAAGACAATGTCTCGTTCTGGAACATATCCAGTTCGTTTCCATTCTCTAACGGTTGCAAGAATCATTGCATCCATGTTTTTCATATCTACTGCGCCGCGACCCCAAATAAAACCATCCTTAATCACACCTGAAAATGGATCTACAGACCAATCCTCGGCATTGGCTGGTACAACATCGATATGTCCGTGGACAACTAATCCCGGACGCTGAGAGTTACTGCCTTTGATGCGAGCAATCACATTGCAACGACCTGGTGCAGATTCATAGATAGTTGGTTCTATTCCCACTTCGAGCAACAAGGAAACGATGTAATCAGCAACCGCCTTTTCATCGCCTTTACCTTCACCGTAGTTAACGCTTGGAATTCGAATTAATTCCTGGCAGATTCGGATGGCCTCTAGTTCAATTTCGCTATGTGCAGTACTCATTTCGCTATTCTTGCACCCAATTGCTATCCTTTCCTATCACTTAGTCCGGGTGGCGGAATTGGCAGACGCGCTAGCTTGAGGTGTTAGTTCCCGCAAGGGATTAGGGGTTCAAGTCCCCTCT
>WLDZ01000124.1 GCA_009704515.1 Actinomycetota bacterium | reverse complement strand
CGCGAAATTATGCCCGCTCTCAATCGGGTGATTGCCTCGACTAAGAAGCGAGTAGTTGTCGCCTCATTTTCTTCTCATGTCCATCGCGTACAACAAGTAATAGATGTTGCCTACGAACATGGTCGCAAAGTTGTCTTCATCGGTCGCTCTATGGTGCGCAATATGAAAATTGCTGAGGATATGGGTTATCTCACCGTTCCTCCTGGCGCAGTAATCGATATCAAGCAGCTCGAAGATTATGGCGACAATGTCGTTTTGATTTCAACAGGTTCTCAAGGTGAACCAATGGCTGCTTTATCGCGTATGGCAAATGGTGATCATCAGATTCGTGTCGGTGAGGGCGATACCGTCATTCTCGCATCGTCGCTTATCCCAGGTAATGAAAACTCTGTTTATCGAATCATTAACGAACTCACGAGACAGGGCGCACAAGTAGTTCACAAAGCTAATGCTTTTGTACATGTATCAGGCCACGCTGCGGCAGGTGAACTTCTATATTGCTACAACATTGTTAAGCCAAAATATGCCATGCCGATACATGGCGAGTGGAGGCATCTCAAAGCTAATGCAGAGCTAGCAATAGCCTCAGGTGTTCCACGAAAAAATACATTTATTGCAGAGAACGGAATCGTTGTAGATCTCGTTAATCATGAGGCTGAGATTGCAGGCGCAATTCCGGTGGGCTTTGTCTATGTCGACGGCCAGAGCATCGGCGATATCACTGAAGATTCACTTAAAGATCGCAGAATTCTTGGTGAAGAAGGTTTCATCTCAGTGATCGTGGTCATTGATTCACAGAGCGGAAAGATAGTTGCTGGTCCTGATATACATGCTAGAGGCTTTAATGAAGATGTAGCGCTCTTTGATGAAGTGCGCGGTGATATTGAGAAAGCACTGACTCGCGCAGTTGCAGATGGAAACAACGGAACACACCAATTAACTCAGGTTGTTCGTCGCACTATTGGGTCATGGGTTGGCCAAAAACACCGACGTCGCCCAATGATCATCCCTGTAGTAATAGAGGTATAAACGGCGCGCCTACGGGGCTGAAATAAAGTGCTCATTTAAGCTTAAAGGTGTGGCTACAAAGAGACGCACCAAATCGACTCGTTCGAAGAAGAGCGCTAGCGGCTCTCTTCTTGCCACAATCATGGGCAGTATCTTCTCTGGCTTAGCATCAGCTTGGCGTTTGGCCGCAAAAGCAATCGGTTCTTCGATCCGATTCGTTGCTCGTGGCGCAAAAGAGCTAGATCCCGATCACCAGCGCGATGGTGCGGCGCTTGCATTATTTTTGTTGGCGCTGATTTCAATAACAGGTACTTGGGCTCATCTCGACAATTATCTTGGCCGGGCGGTACATGCATTTTTAGCAGGCGGACTCGGCAAGTTTTCAGCCATTGCACCAATTGCGTTAATTTATTTTGCAATTCGTATCTTCAGAAAACCAGATGACAAGCATGCAACAGGAAGAATTACAGTTGGTGCGATAACGCTCCTCATTAGTGGCACTGGTTTGATTCATCTTCTCAGCGGATCACTCGATGCGATAAATCCAACTGGCACGACCGCAATTCGAAGCGGTGGCGGACTCATTGGTTATTACATTGCCATGCCGCTGGCTGGATTTATGTCACCTCTGCTTGCTTATCCTTTCCTCTCTGCACTCTTTTTATTCGGCCTCTTGGTAATAACTGCAACTCCTTTTAATGTCGTGATTGCTCGCATTAAAGTTCTTATTGTTTGGGCAAAATCAAAGCGACGAGAGCGCGCTGAAGATGAATTTGAAATTTCAGATACCCCACCCTTTGAATCACCTGTGGTGGGATGGAATCAACATGGCGAGATTGATGAACCAGTTAATGAGGACGATATTGATGAAGATCAATTCGATGAGGAGTTCACGGTAGAAGTTCCCAAACCACTAGATTCTCAACTCAAGCCTGCGGCAGCTTCAGGTGCGCGTCCAGAGCAACTTCTCTTGACTGGAGATTCAAAATACGAACTACCTTCGCAGGACTTACTCAAGGCTGGCCCAGCTGCAAAGGCTAAGAGCAAAGCTAACGACACGGTTGTTGCCTCGCTAACCGAAGTCTTTAAGCAATTTGATATCGATGCTCAAGTTACCGGTTTTATGCGCGGACCAACAGTTACTCGCTATGAAGTTGAACTTGGTAATGCCGTAAAAGTCGAACGAATAACGGCGCTCTCGAAAAATATCTCTTATGCAGTTGCCAGCAGTGAAGTACGGATTCTCTCTCCAATTCCAGGTAAATCAGCGGTAGGAATCGAGATTCCCAACCTAGATAGAGAGATAGTCTCTTTAGGCGATGTAATGCGCTCAAGTGTTGCGGGTCAAGATCACCACCCAATGCTCGTTGCGTTAGGTAAAGATGTAGAGGGTAACTTCGTCTGCGCAAACCTTGCCAAGATGCCACACTTATTAGTTGCTGGAGCAACTGGCGCTGGTAAGTCTTCGATGATTAATGCGATGATTACTTCGATTTTAATGCGTTCAACTCCTGATGAAGTTCGCCTTATTTTGATTGACCCTAAGCGAGTGGAACTCACCGCATACGAAGGAATTCCACATCTCATCACACCAATTATTACCAACCCAAAGAAAGCGGCAGATGCCCTCACCTGGGTGGTGCGTGAAATGGATCTTCGCTATGAGGATTTAGCTGTCTTTGGCTTTAGGCACATTGATGATTTCAATAAGGCAGTTCGTGCTGGAAAAGTTGTTGCACCTCCAGGTTCAGATCGGGTTCTTGAGCCTTATCCATACTTACTTGTTGTCATTGATGAGCTTGCAGATTTAATGATTGTGGCAGCGCGTGAAGTCGAAGAGTCTGTAGTTCGCATCACTCAATTAGCTCGTTCGGCTGGTATCCACTTAGTTCTGGCAACTCAACGCCCAAGCGTTGATGTTGTAACTGGATTAATTAAAGCAAACGTTCCATCGCGCCTCTCTTTTGCAACATCGTCTTTGGCAGATAGTCGAGTAATCCTTGACTCACCTGGTGCAGAGAAGTTGATTGGACAAGGTGATGGACTATTTATTCCTATGGGAGCTAGCCGCGCGATTCGTATTCAAGGCGCCTATGTATCTGAACGCGAGATTGAAGCGGTTACAAATCATGTGAAGAAGCAGTTAAAGCCGCGATATCGAGAAGATGTTACTCAAGCGCCACAGTCTTCAAAGATGATTGATAAAGAAATTGGTGATGATCTTGATTTGCTCTGTCAGGCAGTCGAACTTGTAGTTGGAACACAATTTGGTTCGACATCAATGTTGCAGAGAAAATTGCGTGTTGGATTTGCTAAGGCTGGACGCTTAATGGATCTCATGGAGTCTCGTGGAATCGTTGGTCCATCCGAAGGTTCTAAAGCGCGCATTGTTCTTGTCACCAATGATGAGCTCGATTCAGTCCTTGCCACGCTCCGCGACCACTAAATAGGGGAGTGCTTTGGGGTGATTTCGTCTGAAATTAACCTTTGGGATAGTCGGTGCCAGATTAATAGGCGTAAAATTTAGCAACGACCCCGTAGGAGATTATTGAGAGTTGGTTAGTGATGAATCTTGGCGAGTTGCTGCAGAGCGCGCGCGAAGAGTCACGCCTATCGATAAATGATTTATCTGAGGCGACAAGCATCCGTGCAGGGTTACTCAGTCAGATGGAACGGAATGATTTTTCGCATTGTGGCGGTGACATTTACGCCCGTGGACACCTACGCAATATTGCGCCATTAATTGCTCTTGATGCTGCCAAACTTATTGAAATCTATAATCAAGAACATTCTGTTGAAAGTAGAAGTCTTAACGATTTGCTTGCCGAAAATAATGTAACGAAAGTTCCAATCG
>WLDZ01000123.1 GCA_009704515.1 Actinomycetota bacterium | reverse complement strand
GTCTCATCCACTGCTCGGGCATTTGAGGGATATCCAGTACCTCGCGCGCTAACCGTTGCCGAAATTGCCGGTTTGGTTCAATCATTTGCAGATGCAGCGGCGCGCGCCGTGAAAGCTGGCTTTGATGTCATTGAGATCCACGCAGCCCATGGTTACTTGTTACACCAGTTCTATTCACCCCTCGTTAATGATCGCACCGATGAATACGGTGGCAGTTTCGAAAACCGTATCCGCTTCTTACTTGAAGTTGTGCGCGCAGTGCGCAAGGTAATTCCTGAAGGTACTCCCCTCTTTGTTCGTATCTCATCTAGCGATTGGGCAGATGGCGGTTGGAATCTGATTGATTCAGTTGAGCTAGCTAAAGAGCTAAAGGCGCTCGGCGTTGACCTCATTGATGCTTCCAGTGGTGGCGCAATACATAACGCCAAGATTGATGTGAAGCCAGGATTTCAGGTTCCCTTTGCAACAGCACTTCGCACAGAGACTGGAATTCTTACTGCAGCGGTGGGCCTCATTACTGAGCCAGAGCAGGCAGATCACATTGTGGTTACAGGCGAGGCAGATGCAATCTTCTTAGGTCGTGCGATGTTACGTAATCCTCGTTGGGCTTTATATGCGGCAGAAAAGTTGGGCGTCACAATCAAGTGGCCACCAAACTTGGATCGCGCTCGTACCTTAAAGAAGTAGTTACAGCCAGGGACGAGAATCTTCTGGCTTATCCCAACTTGGGATCGGCGCTTGTAACGGGTTATCAATCCAGCAGAAGAGTCCATTGGTATCTGCAGATTCATCACTGATGAGTTTGATAATGAGGTCTGCAGCTTTTGTGGGTGCATCTCCCCCAGTTTCATCTACCCAATCAACCCAGGCTTTGTAATCTGCGCCATCGGCGCCAAGTGCATCCGCTTTGGCTTTGATATCTGCCCACATTTCAGTGCGAACATCGCCGGGGTGAATGACATTTGCAGTAACTCCTGAGCCGCTAATTTCTGCAGCTAAGTGGCGCGTGAATTGGTTGAGTGCGACTTTGGCAGTGGCATAGGCGCTATTGAGTTTGCCTGGTTGGTGCAGGGCGGCGGCAGAGCTGACATTGATGATGCGGCCCCACTTGTTTTCAAGCATAGCAGGTAGGAAAGCGCGAGATGTGTAATAGGTAGCGATGGTGTCGATCATGATCGTTTCCACCCATTCGTTTGGATCAGAATCTTTTATCAGTGCGATGGGGCCAAATACACCAGCTGCGTTAATAAGAATGTGTACTGGTCCATGCTGGGCTGCAACATCTGCTTGCAGTTTGGTAACTGCGTTGATGTCGCTGATATCGCAAGCCATTGTTGTGATGTTGGGGTTGGTCTCAGCGGTTGGGGTGCGAGAAACCGCAATGACGTGATGGCCAGCGGCGGCCAGTGCCAAAGTTATTTCGCGGCCGATTCCACGGGATGCGCCAGTGACCAGAGCTAATGACATGGTGTGATGATAGGTCTTTTACTTCTATTTGAAACTAGCGCTGACGTTCAAGTAAGCGTGTAAGTAACTTAATAGGCGCTGAATTTCGGTGCGTTGCAACCCAGTGATACCCGGCTCGACCAAGCGGACCTGATGCTGTGATGACCAGTGATGCAAGGCGATTGCCTCGTGCGCGCAGTAAGTATGCAACGGCTGCTGCTCCGCGATGGGTGGCGCGAGTTGTGTGAACAATGACCTCTTTGGCGCATTCTTCGTGGGTTAATCCAAAGCGTTCCAGGTTTGCGCGCTGAAAAGGAACGGCAGCAATATCTAGCTTAAGACGGAGCCAATCAACGCTTGCCTGACAGAGACGGCAATCGCCATCGTAGATAAGAGTTGCTTCGTAGAGGCTCACATTTTTTACTTTAGCGCAGATTACTTAGCGAGTGGGCCAAGTAGATAGCTAGCCAAAGTGGCAGTTGGATTACCTTGGCCGCGGTGGCGACCATTAAATGATGCGGTGCCATCGACTCCACATAATCCGCGGATTACAGATGGTCCACCTGGATGGGAATTGATCCACTGAGTCAAATTGTAAACATTGCCGTTAATGACAGACCAGCAACTGTTAGCTGAGTTATTCTCTTTGACCTTCGCCATTGTGTATCCAGTTTGTGTGGTCATCTCTGGTTCAGGATTTGGTGATGGAGTCGGAGTTGGTTTCATCATGGGCGCGGTTGATACAACCGGAGTCGGCGCAGGCCCACGCAGAACTTGACCAGGAATTTCCTGGTAGCCAACAGCAATAGTGATAGCAGCACGTGCGCGAGAAGTTGCAACAAATTGATAGATGCCAGCTTCAGCTGGTGCGGTATAGCGGCCAAGATACAGATACATTGTCCGGCTGTATTCTTCAAGGAACTTGGTGCGTTCGGTGATTTTCATCGTAAATTTCTTGCCCAATGGAGAAGTTATGACAAGCTGCGGCAACAGAGTGTTCTTGAGTAAATTCTCTGGTTTCTTATCGATAATTAGATATTGCACTTCCAAAACATCGCCCTCTTTAAGCGCTGCGCGAAATGCCTGCTTCTGACCTGACTTGGTAAAGGATGCGCGAATAGCAAAGGAGACAGTTCCGTCGACTAACAGTGGTCCTGCGTTTGGAGTTGTGTCGGTGGGAAGTAGAAAGACAGGTTGATGTGCAGATGCTGGTGCTGCCAACGTTGCGGCAAGGGCCAGAGCAATTGAGGCGATCAGTGTGCGGCGCATGGAATTAGGTTAATACGCAGTAGCAGCTCGTGCCCATCGAAAATTACTCCGCCAACGCGAAGGTGCGACCCTCATTGGATGATTTCCAGACCTGGCTACCCACAACTGCGACCAATAACTCATTGGAGTGAGCCAAAATTCCAATCGGATTCTTAAAGGAATACTGCTTTTTCCAAGTGCGTCCCATGTCAGAGGAGATCAAGAGATTCGCTCCAGAACTTGCCACTAGCCTCTTTGAGTTCCATTCAATTTGTGTCAATTGAATCTTTAGTGGAATTGCAGAACTCGTTTTGAAACTATCCTTTGTCCCGAATAACTTCCCTTGGCTCAGTGCAAGCGCATCTCCTTTTCCAGCAGGATTAAGCGCAATGTCGGAAAAAGTATTTTTACCCCGGCTAGCCCAACGTTTGCCCAGGTCACTGGAGTACAACAAGTCTCCACTCTGAGAGTCAGCTCCGTAAAGTTCAGAGCCACTACTTTCTAAGAGGTGAAAATCTACTGTGCCTTGCAGAGAGACCATCTTCCAGTCTTTGCCCCCATTTGTTGAAAGCACTAATCCCACAGGCTCAGGAAACTTTGAACCTGGGCCAGGATGTCCACTGGCATAAATCCTTCTTCCATCGACACTCAATCCCATTACATCAAATACTTCAGGGCTCATTCGTAAAACTTTATCTGCACCAATATATTGGTAAAGACCTTCATGGGTACCCAAAAGAATTTTCTTTCCTTGTACCTTCACTTGATGAATATGCGAAAGGGACCCTATTGTCTCTCCTGATGCTAATGCTGCGTGTGGAATTGAAATCAGGATTGCAATTACGATTGCTATTTTCTTCATTTCTACACTCTTCCCGCGTATGGCATAAGACCATCTACGCTATAGATACTTGAATATCGGAGCCCACTTTTAGTTGATCGCGCTTCCCACATCATTCCCCCACCAGCGTAAATTCCCATGTGGTGAATAGTGCTGATGGTTCCTTTGTAGGAATAGAAGGTCAGATCGCCTGGTTGCATTTCTGAAAGTGGAATCTGCTTTGTGTATGTGTAGTACAAACCTGAATTGAGACGATCCCAGATGGGCCAACCAAGCCCTGCTGATTTGTATGCTGCATAGACAAGCCCTGAACAATCGAAGGAGTTGGGTCCTTCAT
>WLDZ01000122.1 GCA_009704515.1 Actinomycetota bacterium | reverse complement strand
TCGCTAGATAATTTCATTTCGATTCCTACTAGATCTTTATTTGCAGGCAAGAAATCAAGTCCAGCAACTGATGATTTAAGAACTATCTCATCAACATTTGCATCAGGAGCTAGGAGTGCGTAATAAACGGTATTTTCTAGCGGAAGGCGATGAGCATTAACACCTAGACCAAGTGAGAGTCCGCCTTGAGGATCAAAATCTACGAGAAGAACACGACGACCAAGTTCTGCCAATGCAGCTCCGAGGCTGATGGTAGTTGTCGTTTTACCGACGCCGCCTTTTTGATTGAAGATGGAGATGACTTTGGCTTGACCATGTTCTGTGATGGGTGCAGGCAAAGGAAAGTTCTGAACTTTGCCCCCGAAGAGCGAGGAGGCGGTAACTACATCATCCTCAAATGTCGATTTAGCGTTCAAGCGAGAAACCTCTTTCTAGATTGTCACGACTCTAGCGCCGATGCTCGCTGCTTGGCAACTGAGCAAGTAAGGTTCGCGGGTGGAGATAATCGAGCATCCTGAGGTTGAATCAACTTCGCCCTTCCAGGTCCATCTTGATAATTTTGATGGCCCCTTCGACCTGCTCCTTCAGCTTATTTCGCGCCACAAATTAGATATCACTGAGATTTCTCTTAGCCTGGTTACAGATGAGTTCATCTCCTACATCAGAGCTCTTGAGGTTTCGGGTGAGGGTTGGCGCCTAGATCAAGCGACCGAATTCTTGGTCATCGCTGCGACCCTTCTTGACCTCAAGGCAGCGCGCCTCCTACCTAGCGGTGAGATTGAGGATGAGGAGGACCTAGCCCTTCTCGAAGCCCGAGATATTCTCTTTGCACGCCTTCTGCAATACCGAGCATTTAAAGAGATTGCGGCATCTTTCCAGGAAGCGATTGCTGCCGCTGATAAGAGCTTCCCACGAGTCGTCGCACTCGACCCAGCCCTTGCCAGTCTTCTGCCTGAGGTGCTTATCGGGGTAGGCCCAGCTCGTTTTGCAGCTATCGCAGACCGAGTCCTTACTCCTAAAGCGCCACCCGTGGTCGCCCTAGAACACCTTCATTCTGCCCTCGTGAGCGTTTCTGAGGAGTCAAAGACAGTTGTTGAGGCGCTGCGCAGGGGACGGACTTTATCCTTTAGATCACTCATCGCAGAGGCAGATTCAACTTTAGTTGTGGTGGCTCGATTTCTCGCCCTGCTAGATCTCTACAGGCAGGGCGCGCTTCGCTTCGAGCAAGTTGTAGCCCTGGGCGACCTGCAAATCAGCTGGATAGGCTCCGATGAGGGCGAGATTCTGGCATCTAGCGAGTTTGATATCCCCGTAAGCGAAGATGCGGAGCTTGTTGAAGATAAGGTTGAAGTTCAGGTTGAGGGTTTAAGCGAGGGAGAAGATGATGAGTGAGCACGAGCTAGAGGCAGTAGCAAATGAGCCAGAACTTCATGAACCAAAACTTCATGAACCGGAAGAGGGTCAACTTTCACATATC
This sequence comes from Actinomycetota bacterium, assembly GCA_009704515.1. The sequence goes on along the minus strand of WLDZ01000122.1, from coordinate 2,427 downwards.
TTCGATGAGGCCACCCTGGGGCGCTCTATCGAGGCGATTCTGATGGTTGTAGATGAACCCGTCAGCGAGCTTACGCTTGCGACCGTCCTCGAAGTCACGGTCGATCAGATTTCAGCTGCACTGGAACGCCTGACGGGCACTTATGACGATCGTGGATTCACCCTCAAAGCGATCAATGGGGGATGGCGCTTCTATAGCAACCCTGAATTCGGCTCTGCAGTAGAGAAATTCGTCCTAGATGGTCAGCAGAACCGTCTTACACAGGCCGCCCTAGAGACTCTTGCCGTTATTGCTTATCGCCAGCCAGTCTCTCGCGCTCGAGTCTCGGCAATCCGAGGTGTGAATGTGGAAGCCGTTATGAAGACCCTCATAACGAGAGGACTTGTTGAAGAGTATGGTGTTGAGAACGAAACGGGCGCGATTCTTTATAAGACGACAAGTTACTTCCTGGAGCGATTAGCGCTCAATAAGCTGGAGGATCTACCCCCTCTTGCACCTCATCTACCCGATATTGATAGCCTTGATGAGATTCTCGATTCTCTCACCGACTAAAAAGCCTAAATTAAACACCAGGGATTAGACACTGGAGCGCATTCAGGCTTAGACTAGGCTCATTACGGGAGCCACAAGGCGCTCGACCAGCTGACTGTCGATAATGGATAGCCGCAGATAAGGAACGACCACAATGTCTCTTACCCGATTGAATAAGATTATTGCCGACGCCGGAATCACCAGTCGTCGCGGAGCAGATGAACTGATCATCGAAGGCCGAGTATCCATCGATGGAATCGTAGTTCGAGAGCTGGGGGCGAAGTTTGACCCAGCCATGCATCATGTACAGGTTGATGGTGAGACAATTTATCAAAGTATGTCTAAGACTTATCTTGCACTCCATAAACCAAGAGGTGTTTTGTCAACAATGTATGACCCCGAAGGTCGTCCATCGCTAGCCGACTTCATCGATCTTCGCACTGAAAGGTTATTCCATGTAGGGCGCCTAGATAAGGATTCAGAAGGGTTGATTCTTCTCACCAACGATGGAGATTTGACCTTTCGAGCCACACATCCATCTTTCGGCCTTGAAAAATCGTACATAATCGAGTTCGAAGGGGTGCTGCCGAAGGGCATAGAGAAAATCCTTCGAAATGGGGTAGAGCTAGAAGATGGCATGGCTCGAGTGCTTGACTACAAGCAGCTCTCAGCCACCTGGCTTGAGGTGACGATTCACGAGGGTCGCTACCACATCATCCGCAGATTGATGGAGGCGGTAGGCGTTGAGGTGCTTCGTCTGATCAGAACGAAGTTCGGCCCGATTTCGTTGGGGGATACCCCTGAAGGAAGATGGCGCGACCTCAATGATGGTGAATTGTTAAATCTACAAAACGCTTTAGATATAAAACCTTAACTCAACTCACTATCGTTTAAATAATAAATCGATAAATAGTTATTTCACATGGAAGAGAATGTAAAGTTTATTTATCGATATTTGCGCGCTCAGATTTAGCCTTTAAAAATACCTTTATCGATATTTGATTCTCGGTCCTTTTAGGAGTGAGTAAATCGTGGATCATTAGATTCGCTTGGCTTTTTCATTAATATGTAAATTGTTTTATCTATAAATTGTCAAGTATAGAATTCGGGGTTTTTAACTGTGGAGTATCATTCTCTTATGTCAGTACGCGCAATTCGTGGAGCAATCCAGGCTGAGGAGAATTCAGTCGCCTCGATTAGCGCTGCGACAAAAGAGCTCCTATTGGCTATCCTCAAAGAGAATAATCTTTCACGCCCTGAGATCATCTCGGTCATCCTCACCGCTACACCAGACCTCAATGCAACTTTCCCCGCTGCGGCAGCCCGAGAGATAGGTTTCGAGAGTGTTCCATTGCTCTGTGCAGTAGAAATTGATGTCCCTGAGGCGCTATCTAGAGTTATCAGGGCTATGGTCACGGTAAATACTGAGCTTGATGCTGATCGAATTACCCATGTTTACCTAGGCGGAGCGAAGGCTCTTCGCAAAGATATAGCCCAATGAGCGGCACAAATAGCAGCTCAGGCACCTCCCTGCGCCATGTTCGAATCGTAGGTTCAGGACTGATTGGTTCTTCGATCGGCCTAGCTCTCCGAGCCCACGGTATTGCGGTCGCTATGATTGATAAAGATAGCTCCGCACAATCGCTCGCTATGGATTTGATGGGCGGTAAGTCGGCGCTTCCGAGCAAGGATATCGACGTAGACCTGGTTCTCATCGCGACACCTGCTTCATCAATCATTGAGGTCATTGCGAGTGAGTATGCAATGAATCTCAACTCGACATTTATGGATGTTAGCTCAATAAAGAGTAAACCTCAGAATGATGTATCAAAATCACCCTTGCCTGCCTCGCGATTCCTTCCATCACATCCGATGGCAGGTCGCGAGATCGGTGGT
>WLDZ01000121.1 GCA_009704515.1 Actinomycetota bacterium | reverse complement strand
GCCTCAATAATTTCGAGCCCCTTATTCATCAAGGTTGCAGAATTAATTGTGACTACAGGACCCATGGACCATGTTGGATGAGCAAGAGCTTCTGCGAGTGTGACTCCGCTTAAATCTTTACGATCTCTAAAGGGGCCGCCACTTGCGGTCAATATCAACTTTGAAATATCAGCGCGGTTATTACCTTGTAAGCATTGCCAAATTGCGGAGTGCTCAGAGTCAACTGGAAGAATTTGATTAGGCGCTGCAAGTGGCATGACCAACGAGCCACCAGCTACGAGTGATTCTTTATTAGCAAGAGCTAATTGGTTACCTGCTTTTATCGCAGCAAGTGTTGGACCTAACCCGATAGAGCCAGTGATTGCATTAAGAACAACATCGCACTTAAGCGCTGCAAGCTCGGTCGATGCCAGCGGGCCATCAATAACGGTTACACCAGGAAGAGCTTTACGGATTACATCACCGTTCTTAATTGTGCCAACAATCTTTACGCCGTATTTCTTCGCCTGAGCAATCACTACATCTGGGTTTGAGCCTGCAGAAGAGATTGCTAATACGGAGAAGAGATCGGGATTTGCATCAACTATCTCAAGGGCCTGAACACCAATGGAACCGGTGGAGCCAAGAACTACCAGGCTGCGCTTCATTTAACGGCGCGCTTACGTCCTACAACTTGCCCCATAATCACAATCGCAATGGCGACAATAAACATTGCTGAACCGATGACATTTGCCTGAGGTGGAATACCTCGCGCTGCTGCGACATAGACAAACTTAGGGAAAGTCGTCATTGTTCCAGAGTTAAAGTTGGTAATAACAAAGTCATCGAATGAAAGACTGAAGGCAAGTAGGGCAGCTGCTGCGATTCCTGGAGCAACTAACGGCAAGGTGACGCGACGGAATGTCTGAAATTCATTGGCATAGAGATCCATTGCTGCTTGTTCGAGTCGTGGATCAAGGCTGGCAATTCGGGCTTTGACGGTAACTACGACGAATGAAACACAGAAAACCACATGGCCAATAACTGTTGGCCAGAATCCAGGATTGACCTGTAGCGTTAAAAATAATGAAAGTAGCGATGCTCCTAGAACAATTTCAGGAGTTGCCATCGGTAAGAAGATCATTGAGTTCGTTGTCGCGCGACCTCTAAATCTATGGCGGCCAATAGCAAAAGCAATCATCGTGCCAAGAATTGTTGAGAATAGTGTTGCCAAGAACCCGATTTTGATTGAGTTTCCGAGAGCAGTACAGACTTGTGGTGCACCGCAAGGGTTTAACCAATTGTCGAAGGTAAAACCTTTCCAGACAAGATTGGAACGGCCGCCATTGTTAAATGAAAATGCGATTGTGTAGGCAACAGGAATAAGAAGATAAGTAAATGCGACTACCGCATAGATGCGTAGCAAATTGCGTTGAAACCAGCGCGAGGTACTTCTCATACCAGATCCTCCGTGCCAGCTTTGCGAATATAGAGCGTGACCAGAATCAAGATAGAGGTCATCAGGATGAAAGAGAGTGCTGCAGCCGTTGGGTAATCAACAATCGCAAAGAAGCGCGACTCAATGACGTTTCCGATCATTGTGGTCTGCGGGCTTCCCAAGATTGCCGCATTTACATAATCGCCAGCTGCTGGAATAAAGGTGAGTAAAGTACCCGCGACAACTCCTGGCAATGAAAGTGGCAGAGTTACTTTTCGGAAAGTTGTGATGCCGTTTGCATAGAGATCACCCGATGCTTCAAGGGTGCGCGGATCAATACGATCGATAGAGGCATAAATTGGCAGAGTCATGAATGGTAAGAAGTTATAAGTCATACCTGTTACCACTGCAAAGGCGCTTGAGGTCAGAGTTGTGGAGGGAGAGATCACATGTAAATCTCGTAAAACTGGCACCACAAAACCTTGCTCTCCCAAAATTTGCTTCCATGCGATCGTACGCAGCAAGAAGGAGGTGAAGAAGGGAGCAACTACGAGAACGAGCAGAATGTTCTTCATCTTGCCAGCCTTGAATGCGATGGCATAGGCAAGTGGATAAGCGATAGCTAAAGCAAGAATTGTGGCTAGTGCCGCGTAGAGAAATGAGCGACCAAATTGTTCTTTATTCTCTAAGAAGGCATCGAGATAATTAGCAAAACGAAATGCCTGTTCGTATTCGCCAGTATCTCCCCCTGCAATAGGTACCTGAGTAGAAGTCTGCGCCAAGTTTGCAATAGGCCAAATGAAGAAGGTAAAGAGAAATAAAACTCCCGGAATTAAAAGTAGGTAGGGAGTGCCTGGGCGAGAGATGCCTGTCTTAAACATGCTTACTCGTCGTCTTCAGGAATTTCTTCTGGATTTACTTCTGTTCCTGCTTCAGCATCTTCATCTCCACGAAGGCCGAATGTGAATCCTGGTTCCCATGAGATATTTACATCTTCACCAACGCTAAATGGTGCGACTCCATCATCATTTTGCTCGAAGACCATGAGCTCTTGACCCCAAGGCATCAGAACTTGGTATTGAGTTGAAACGCCAATGTAAGAAACATCTTCGATCTTGCCGCCACTGAGAATATTTCCTGAAGTTGATGTTGCCAGACGAGAGATACGGAATTTCTCGGGACGAATTCCTGCATAGATTGAGTTATCTACCGCATGTGAGCGGTTCTTCGCTAAAGAAATCTTCTGCCCAAATAGATCAACAATATGGTTATCGCCATCATTGCCCGAGATAGTTCCCTTAATGAGGTTTGACTGTCCAAGGAAATTAGCAACAAATGCTGTCTTTGGGTTGTCGTAGAGATCAGCTGGTGAACCAAGTTGTTCGATTTCGCCTTCGTTCATCACCGCAATCGTGTCAGCCATTGTCATAGCTTCTTCTTGATCGTGCGTTACATGCACGAATGTGATTCCAACTTCTTTTTGAATCCACTTGAGTTCGATCTGCATCTGGCGACGAAGTTTGAGATCCAAGGCGCCGAGAGGTTCATCGAGCAATAAAAGCGCCGGGCGGTTAACGATTGCGCGAGCAAGCGCAATGCGCTGCTGCTGACCACCAGAAAGTTGAGTTGGCTTACGGGCCGCAAGATGAGAAAGCTCTACAAGATCGAGAGCCTTCTCAACTTGATCCTTTACATCTTTAATTCCGCGACGACGTAGGCCGAATGCGATGTTTTCAAAGATTGTGAGGTGAGGAAAGAGCGCGTAATTCTGAAAAACAGTATTGATAGGACGTTGATACGGTTTTGTAAAAGTCACATCATTTTGCCCAAGGTAAATCTCTCCTTGGGTTGGTTCTTCCAGGCCTGCAACCATGCGAAGCGTTGTAGTTTTACCGCATCCTGAAGGGCCAAGGAGTGCAAAGAATGACCCTTCAGGAATTGTTAACGACAAATCATTAACTGCGGTGAAATCTCCGTAAGACTTTGTTATGTTTTCTAAACGAAGATCGCCGTGAAGTGTGACTTTTACAGTCAACTTAGTTACCAGCTGCCTTTTGGAAAGCCTCTGTCCAAGTTGTCTCTTCTGCAGGTGTGAGTGCCTTAAAGACATTCAAACGTGCCATTGTCACTTCAGTTGGGAAGATGTATTCAGATTTCGCCAAGACAGGGTCAATCTTCTCCATCTCTTCTTGAGCACCAGCTACTGGAGTCACATAGTTAACATATGCAGCAACTTCTGCCGCAATGGCTGGGTCGTAGTAGTAGTTCATAAGAGTTTCAGCGTTCTTCTTACCCTCTGCAGTTGCTGTAGATGGGATAAGGAAGTTATCGCCTGAGATTGTTCCGCCTGATTCTGGAATTGCGAAGTCAAACTTTCCTTCGTTCTCATTTGAGAGCTGGAATAAATCGCCTGCCCAAGCAATTACCGCTGTGGCATCTCCTGAAATCAAATCTTCCTTGTACTCATTACCCTTCACAGCGCGGATAAATCCGTCGTTGATCTTGCCCTGCAAGAAGTCAACTGCGTTCATGAATTGGT
>WLDZ01000120.1 GCA_009704515.1 Actinomycetota bacterium | reverse complement strand
TGGGTTGGTAGAAAAATCCAGGCTTTAACTCGTCAATCCTTCGACCTAAACGCAAAGATGTCGAGCACAATGACTGAACGCTTTAATGTCTCAGGCGCAATATTGGTTTCGCTTTATGGGGATCCAAATAAAGAATCTAAGGCTTTCTCGACTAGAGCTCGCAAAGTTGCTGATATTGGAATAAAGACCGCCATGCTTAATCGACTTTTCTTCATCTCTCTAACGAGTGTTGCAGCTGTTGCCACCGCAATTGCATACGGAGTTGGTGGCCATCTCGCTCTCGATGGTTCGCTCACTGTCGGCACCTTGTTAGCGCTGACGGCCCTTTTGGCTCGTCTCTATGGCCCACTTACAGCGCTCTCAAATGTGCGTGTTGATGTAATGACATCTCTTGTATCTTTCGAACGAATATTTGAAGTCCTAGATTTACAACCGATGGTCAAGGAACGCACTGACGCCAAAGAACTCAAGGCAGAACCAGCCTCGATAAATGTTCGAGATGTTCATTTTTCTTACCCACAGGCAGATGAAATTTCGCTTGCATCACTTGAATCTGTGGCAAAGAGTGAGGTAACCGAGAGCGGAGAAATCCTGCGCGGTATTTCCTTTAGCGCAGAGCCAGGAACTCTGACTGCAATAGTCGGTCCATCTGGTGCTGGTAAAACAACACTTTCGGCTTTGATCCCAAGACTTTACGATGTTACATCAGGAGCGATTGAAATCAACGGTGAAGATATCCGTAATTTCACGCTTCAATCTCTGCGAGATCGCATCGGCGTTGTCGCGCAGGATCCGCATCTTTTTCACGAGAGTATTGCCGAAAACTTAAGATATGGAAAATTTGATGCCACAGAGGAGGAGATGATCCAGGCATGTCAATCTGCGCAAATCTGGTCGATGATCTCTGCACTTCCGAATGGGCTTGAAACTATGGTGGGCGAACGCGGACATCGTTTATCAGGGGGAGAGAAGCAGCGTTTAGCTATCGCCCGTATGATGCTTAAAGCGCCATCTATTGTGATTCTAGATGAAGCAACAGCTCACCTTGATTCTGAGAATGAAGAACTTGTGCAAGCGGCGTTGAAAATAGCCCTAGAGGGACGTACTTCCATTGTTATCGCACATCGTCTCAGCACGATAATGAACGCTGATCAGATTTTGGTAATGCAGGATGGGGTTATTGTCGAAAGAGGTCGTCACATAGAGCTAATGAGTGCGACCGGATTATATTCTGAGCTCTTTTCGAGGCAGGACCTCACGGCGAATTAGTATTCTTCCGTAGATTACAAGTCCCGCAAATAAAACCCATTGCAGGGCATAAGCAAAATGTGGCCCATCACTGAGTTCAGGTAGTTGTGCAGGAACCTCAGGGGTGAGCTCTGGTGTCGAGCCACCTAGTAGATCTAGGTAAAAATCTGAGTCAATTCCAGTCTTGGTATTTGACGAACGTGCATTCGCCTCAGAGATTAATCCTGTGCCTGTTGAAGGAAGGGCGAAGAAGTTCCCTTGTGGCAGCGATGTATCAAGTCGCAATCTTCCGTTTATCTCTACTTGGCCCGCTGGAAGTGGTGGCAACTTCGGTTGCTCTAAAGCCGTAGCCCCTGCCTGCACCCAACCTCGATCAACCCAAAATTTCTCTCCACCATTTGTAGTGAACGCAGTAAGAACTTCAAATCCATACTTACCTTCGAAATATCTATTTCGCAGAAGAATCTGTTGGGTCGGATCAAAAGATCCAACTGCTGTTATCTCACGCCATTCATGTGTCAAAGGGGATTTGGAGGCAACATCGACTCGAACTGGAGGCAGAGTTGTCTGTGCTTCAATGAGATTGTTTCGCTCGTGTCTATCGACTCCACGGTGATATTGCCATTGACTTGCCCAGAGGCAACCAACAATAAGCAATAGAGCTACTGTGCTCTTGAAAAGCGAGAAGCTTTCCTTACTCGATTTCATTGCTTATTCGATACCGCGAGGTCTCTTTGTAAGCAGATTCGCTCCAGGAATAATTGTTTCGCGACCGGCATTTGCAACAACGACGGCAATATAGGGAAGAAGCATTGCACCAGCGAGGGCAAACCAGCGATAAGGGCTAGGAAGTACAACCGTTAATAGAAAGCACACTGTGCGAATAATCATTGAGATTAAATAACGCCGTTGTCTTCCGGCGAGATCAGTACTGAGGCGCTTCGGAGCAGAAGTGATGTCGAAGCTATCTTCCGATGCTCCATCAGCTGCGCCTGAGCGGTTCTTTCTTCCCATATGAGAAGAGTAGGAGGCATTTAAGGTAAAAGCTTGCTGAAATGGGTCTATACGCGAAAGTAGCAAGGTACTTTGCTCTCATGGCAGAAAACCTTCGTGATACTCCAGCAATCGCCCTAGTCACTGGGGGCAATCGAGGTATCGGTCTTGAAATCGCTCGGCAATTGCAAGATGCGGGTTTCAGAACGGTCATCACATACCGCAATGGAACTCCACCCGAGGGCTTCGACTCAGTCGCAATGGATGTCACATCAACAGATTCTGTTAACTCAGCCTTTGAGAAGATCGAAAGCGAAATCGGAATCCCAGAGATCATTGTGGCCAATGCGGGAATCACCAAAGATGGACTCGTATTGCGAATGAGCGAAGAGGATTTTGAAGATGTAGTCAATGCCAATCTGACAGGTGCCTTTCGTGTCACAAAACGGTCCGTCAAAGGGCTTCTCAAGATAAAGCGTGGCAGGATAATTTTTATCGGCTCTGTTGTGGGCTCTGTTGGAGCTGCCGGACAAGTAAATTACTCGGCATCAAAATCAGGGTTACTCGGCATGGCCCGTTCATATGCTCGCGAACTAGGTAGTCGTGGAATCACTGCAAATGTGATTGCTCCTGGTTTTGTTGAGACAGATATGACGGCTTCTTTAGATGAGAAGCGCAGAGGTGAGATCGCTGCTCAAGTTCCGCTTGGGCGTTTCTGCAGCGCTGAAGAGATTGCCAAGGTTGTCGTATTCATCGCCTCAGAAAACGCAAGTTATATAACGGGTGCACTGATTCCGGTAGATGGTGGATTAGGAATGGGTCACTAGAAAATGATGTTAGGCAAATTGATTTCAGGGAAAATGGAGTTGCAATAAATGGGAATACTTGCTGGGAAGAATATTTTGGTTACAGGCGTTCTCACTGATAGCTCAATTGCTTTTCATGTTGCCAGAATGGCGCAAGAAGAGGGAGCCACAGTAATTCTGACGGGCTTTGGAAGAGGCTTAAGTCTGACTAAGAGAATTTCAGATCGCCTGCCACAGAAGCCAGTGGTTATCGAACTTGATGTCACCGACCAAGAACAACTTGATGGATTAGCAGAACAGGTTCGTGCGTTAGTTCCTCACCTAGATGGAGTTGTTCATTCAATTGGTTTCGCTCCTGAAGCAGCGCTCGGTGGCAATTTTCTCAACACTGAATGGAGCGATGTTGCCACAGCTGTTCATGTATCGGCCTATTCGTTAAAGTCTCTGACAATGGCATGCAAGCCACTCTTTAAAGATGGTGCATCAGTTGTCGGTCTTGATTTTGATGCTCAAGTAGCCTGGCCGCTCTACGATTGGATGGGCGTTGCGAAAGCTGCCCTTGAGTCAACAACTCGTTATTTAGCTAAGTATCTTGGTCCTGAAAACATCAGGGTCAACCTCATTGCAGCAGGCCCGATTCGCACGGTTGCCGCAAAGTCGATTCCCGGATTCGCTAGTTTTGAGGAAGTCTGGAATGAGCGAAGCGCACTCGCTTGGGACATTACGGATCCTGTACCTGCCGCAAAGGGAGCAGTCGCTTTGTTGAGTGATTGGTTCCCGAAAACAACAGCAGAGATTATCCATGTAGATGGCGGCGTTCATGGCATGGGTGCATAGAAGGCTCTTGCTAAAGAACGAATCAGTTGCAGTCACATTAATTGCACTTTCTTTAGTCCTAGGATTTCTGGCAG
>WLDZ01000012.1 GCA_009704515.1 Actinomycetota bacterium | reverse complement strand
AGGCCAATCGCTCCAGCAAGTAGATGTTCTCCACCGAGAATAAATACGAGAAGAAGCAAGTGACCAGCGAACATATTTGCAAAGAGACGAAGTCCGAGAGTAAATGGACGCACTATGAAGAATGTTGCGATCTCAATTGGAGTAAGAAGAATGTAAATTGGCTTTGGCACACCTGGCATAAATGCAATGCCCTTGAGGTAATGACCAAGACCTTGCTTCTTTACTCCGACAAAGTGATAAACCACGTAAGTACAAATTGCTAACGCGTATGGGAATCCCACATGCATCATTGATGAAAATTGCAGCCCTGGAACAATCGCGAAGACGTTGTTGACAAGTACAAATGTGAAGAGCGAGAAGAGGTAAGGAACAAAGCGCATGAACTCTGGACCGAGAATGTCTTTCGCTAAACTGTCGCGCACAAAGCTGTACACAAGCTCACCAGAGAATTGAAGTTTGCTTGGAACGACTGACGCTTTACGAGATGCTGCGATGAAAAAAACTGAAATGATAAGCACTGCTAGAAAAACAAGCAGATTTACCTTTGTTAGATAAGGAAGGCTCTCTACGATCGGAGGGAGATTAAAATCCTTAACGCCAGGAGGCGTATATCCCTCTTCACCGCTGAGTTGCAGGTTAATCACCCGGTACTCCCCCGATATCGTTAGGCTCACAGACGCTTGCGAGTCGTGGGAAAGATTAGAGGGTCAAGCGCCTTGAAGCGAATTCGCAAGTGGGGCGCGCCCTAAGTGTCTTACGCCACCCCCCATCACTTAGTGCCACCTTGTGAAAGGCTTGTGAAACGCTATTCTCTGCCGAAGCGCAACCAGATGAGGTAGAGCGCCCCACCCATGCCCAGCAAGAAGCCGACCAGGGTGAGATAGCCAGTATTAAAGATGTATTTGTCGGCGAGATAGCCCGCCCCGCCCCAGAAGATCAGCCCTGAAAGCATGTAGCCAACTATCGACCAAAGGGCATCTGCCTCTGCTTTTCCTGCCATCGTGAGCTCCCTGCACTAGTTCCCTGACCGGCCTTACCGTTCTTGGGGTAATTGTAGATGGAGTTTAAGCCTTAGGAACGCCACTATCTCCCCACCCAGCCAGGCGAAGGTCGCTACTACTGCGCTCACGCCGAATGCTTTTCGGTCATAGAACTCTTCTGGAATAAAGGCGGTAATGAGGAAGAGGAAAAGTCCTAGGACGATGATTTTTGTCATGTAAGAAACCATCGCAAGGGCCATCACCATCATTGGTTCCAAATCCCGTGAGATGCGGGCAACCAATAAATTGGATGCGAAGAATGCAACGACAATCAGTTGGGCCAAGATTGCGCCGGTAGCGCCTGGGCCACCCCAGATGTATGTGCAGGCGATGATTGAGATAAGTGCGGTGATTGAAGTTGGAATCAACGCACCACGCAACATTGCGCGCTCGCTACCCATTAAGCACTCACTGCTTTTGCGCCGCGCTTTGTACCGCGCTTTGAGAAAATCAAAGTGAAAGTTAGTAACGCTGCTGCGAGCAACCCGGCAACCCAGAGCGGAGTGAAGGCAGAGATCGAAACAGGGAAAGCAAATGTTGCTGTCCATAAATACATAATGACTGCAGTGCGTGCCTGGGAATTTCCAGCACGCATAATGCGGTGGTGCATATGCTCTTTATCGGATGCAAATGGAGATTTCCCTGCGCGGATTCTTCGAAAGATTGCCGAGAATAAATCAATAAGAGGAATCGCCAGAACGGCTAGCGGTAGTGCAAGTGGTAGAAGTGTTGGCCCTAAATCTTCTGATGAGATGGCATTTGGATCGATTTGGCCAGTCAGGGTGATTGCAGATGCTGCCAATAGCAATCCGAGCAACATAGAACCTGAATCGCCCATAAATATCTTTGCTGGGTAGGCATTGTGTGGCAAGAAACCAATGCAGACTCCAATGATTATTGCGGTCGTGAGCGATGGTGAACCTGCACGGCTAAAGCCGTTAACAACTGCTAATAAATATGCAAAGGCGAAGAATGCAGCACCCGAAATGGCAACGATTCCGGCAGCTAGGCCATCAAGGCCATCGATGAAGTTAACTGCGTTGATAGTGATAAGAACAATGACGACTGTTAATAATTGTCCGATGCTAGAAGGAAGCGTCATTACGCCATTGATTGGAAGCCAGAAAATCTGAACACCATAGATCAGCAGAATGCCGGCTGCAAGAGCTTGACCTGCCAACTTTGTGAGGGCATCTAATTCAAAACGATCATCAATCATTCCCAATAAAACTAAGAATGTTGCAGCTAAAAAGATTCCGATTGTCTCTCTCGTAAAGGATTTTCCTACCAACGAAAGATGGTGAACCATCAAGAAACTTACTGCCATTCCGATCCACATTGCCAAGCCACCCCAGCGAGGAGTGGGTGTTGTGTGAATATCGCGTTCGCGAATCTTGGCAACTACTCCAAATCTAATTGCCCAGGTACGTACATATGGAGTTACTACATAACATATTGCCGCTGCAATAAGCAGAGTTACCAGGTACTCACGCATTGGCTAAATGGGTTTCCCGCTACTTATGCCTGATAGATCGGAAAACGAGATGTCAGCGCATGGACTTCGCTCTTGATTGCTGCATGTGTTGCGGCATCATCGCTCTTGATAGCGCGAACGATAAGAGATGCGATTGTCTTCATCTCTGCGGTACCCATGCCTTGTGTAGTTGTAGCAGGGGTTCCAACGCGAATACCTGATGTAACAGAAGGAGCTTCTGGATCAAACGGAATTGAGTTCTTGTTAAGAACAATTCCAGCTGCACCGCAACGCTCATCAGCGACCTTGCCATTTACGCCACTTGAGCGAATATCAATAAGTGCTAAGTGGGTCTGTGTTCCACCTGAAACAGCACGCATTCCTTCTGCCTCAAGGGCCGCTGCGAGAGATTGTGCATTAACAATTACATCCTTGGCATACTTTTGATAAGCAGGAGTTGCACATTCAGCGAGCGCAACAGCTTTGCCAGCAACGGCCGACATGATCGGACCGCCTTGCATTCCCGGAAAGACAGCCTTATCAATTGCAGAAGCGTGTTCTTCTTTAGAAAGAATCATTCCGCCTCGTGGTCCGCGAAGAACCTTATGTGTTGTAAATGAGACAACATCTGCATACGGCACTGGTGATGGAATCGCCTTACCAGCAACAAGTCCAATGAAGTGTGCCGCGTCGACCCACATGATTGCGCCAACTTCATCACAGATTGCGCGCACCTTTTCAAAATCAATCAATGATGGATATGCCGTTGCACCAGAACAAATCATCTTTGGCTTATTGGCTATAGCTAGATCGCGCAGTTCGTCATAATCAATGAGTTCGTTATCTTGGCGAACTCCGTAGGAAACTATGTTGAACCATTTGCCAGAGAAGTTGACCTTCGAACCATGCGTGAGGTGGCCACCATGTGGCAAGGACATTGCAAGCACAGTATCTCCGGGTTTTGTAAATGCTTGATAAACCGCGATATTTGCGCTCGCACCAGAGTGTGGCTGGACATTTGCATGCTCTGCGCCAAAGAGTGATTTAGCGCGTTCAATAGCAATCTCTTCTGCTACATCAACTTCTTCGCAGCCGCCGTAATAGCGCTTGCCTGGATAACCCTCTGCATACTTATTTGAAAGGGTCGAGCCCAAAGTTGCCAGAACTGCTCGTGAGGTGAAGTTTTCAGAGGCAATCAATTGCAGATTGCTCTGTTGACGTTTTAGCTCTGAGAGAAGGACCGCTGCGATATCAGGGTCCTGCTTGGTGAGAAGTTCAAAATCTGGGCCATAGAAAGTTTCGGACATGGCCTAACTCTATTCGCTGACTGCAGAAAGCGCAGGGACAACCGCCGCTAGCTGCTCGCGTGAAATGGCTCCTTCTCGAATAATGGTCATTCCATCAACATCAGATTGCACGATTGTGGTGGGTGATCCCGCTGGTAGCGCGCCGCCATCGAACATCGCCGCCAGACCTGATTCAAGAACGAAGATGCGATCGGTGGACAAGGCCGGTTTCATTCCCTTTCGAGCCGCGCTTGCGACAGCGAGTGGGCCACTTTCCTTAAGCAGCGCCGAAACGAATGCGGCTTCTGGCGCACGCACACTAAAGAGATCGAGTGAGTTGTTATCGCCAAGATCCCAATTGAGCCCCATGCTGGGATTCAAATTAAGTGAAAGTGGTCCTGGCCAAAATGCATCAGTAAGTGCGCGGACATCATCGGTGATGTTGCGAGTTAAGCCCGAGAGTGTTGCACCAGAATGAATCAAAACCTGTGCCTTAACCCCTAAATCATCTCCCCGCAAAACATGCATTGCTCGAACTGCAAACTCTGAGAATGCGTCAGCAAGAAAAACATAGCCATGTTCAAGGGGAGCGCAGATTAAATAACCATCACGGATTCCCTTAAGCCCTAGAGCAACGTGATCTGTTAATTCACCTTCAAGTAGGTTGACTCTCTCCATTTGCGAATTATCTCCTGATACCAGTTGTAAATCGAGGGCGTTCTGCTAAATCTTGGTGGAGTGTGATCGCAATAAACTCTTGGCTCATTGCATCAGCTATAGCTGCTGGTTGGCTCTCGTGATGCTCAATCGCCAAGAAACCACCGCTTTTCAATAAACGCGCTGCAGCGATGATGAATTTGCGGGGAACCTCCATGCCATCAGAGCCACCAAATAAGGCAACTGCTGGTTCGTGTTCTGCCACATCACGCGGCAACACCTGGCTATTTGGAATATACGGTGGGTTGGCAATAACCACATCGCACTTAACACCATTAAGTGCTGTTGATACATCTTCTTCGATGATGCGGATATCTTCAGAGATGCGAGCAACATTTTTGCGAAGCCATTGTGCAGCAGCTGGATCCCGCTCTACCGCTATGAGATGAGTGCGTGGTGCTTCGGTTGCAATAGCTAGCGTCAACGCTCCAGAGCCAGCGCCTAAATCGATCACGCTTACTGAGCCAGGGCGCTGTTCAATCTCCTCTAACACTGCACTTACTAGCAACTCGCTCTCGGGTCTTGGAACCAAAACTCCTGGGCCAACTTCAACTTCAAGGTATCGGAAGTAAGCGGTACCAGTGAGGTACTGCAAAGGTTCATGGGCACATCTGCGGTCAAGCAAATTCCAGAAATTCTCTTCAATAAGTGTTGTATCACCAATTGCCACAATTGCGTTCTCTACCGCCAGCGGATTATGTAAATCCATTCGTGAGATACCAAGAACATGTGCCAGTAAATGCTCTGCATCGACTTCTGGATATCCGGCCGCGCTAAGCTGTTCTTTTCCACTACGCAGGAATTCTTTAAATGTAAGCTCCATAGTGATCAATAACTTTTGAGGATTAACTCGTTGCAGAGAGCTTTGCTGCCTTATCGGCATCAAGTAAGGCTTGAATTACGTCATCGAGTTCACCGTTAAGGACCGCATCAAGATTATTTGATTTGTAATTTACGCGGTGATCACTCAGGCGATTTTCGGGATAGTTATAGGTACGAATTCTTTCGGAGCGATCTACGGTGCGAACCTGGCTTTTACGCTCTGCAGCTGCAGCAGCATCTGCCTGCTCTTGAGCATGCGCAAGAAGACGCGCACGTAGAATACGAAGTGCAGACTCTTTATTCTGCAGCTGTGATTTTTCGTTCTGACAAGAGACGACAATGCCGGTTGGGCCGTGTGTTAAGCGCACCGCTGAGTCAGTCGTATTCACTGATTGTCCGCCAGGACCCGAGGAACGATAAACGTCTACGCGCACATCATTCATATTGAGTTCTACATCAACTTCTTCAGCTTCAGGCAGAATCAAGACGCCAGCAGCCGATGTATGAATGCGACCTTGGCTCTCTGTCTCAGGAACGCGTTGTACACGATGCACTCCGCCCTCAAATTTAAGTCGCGCATATGGAGATTGTCCGGGCTCTGGATTTCCCTTTGACTTAATTGCCATAGAAATATCTTTATAGCCACCGAGATCTGCATCGGTGAGATCGATAATCTCAACTTTCCAGTTGTGCTTCTCGGCATAGCGTTGGTACATACGGACTAAATCTCCAGCAAAGAGCGCAGACTCATCTCCTCCTGCACCAGCTTTTACTTCCATAATCACATCGCGATCATCATTAGGATCGCGCGGCAGTAAGAGTTCTTCTAGCTTTTCTCCTGCGCGAGCTACTACTTCTTCCATCGCTGGAATCTCTGAAGCAAATTCTGGATCTTCGGCAGCCATTTCGCGTGCCGCAGTTAAATCATCATTCGCGTTCTTCCAGGCATTAAAGCCAGCCACTACTGGACCGAGTTGGGCATAGCGTCGACCCAACTGACGTGCACGACCTTGATCTTCGTGAATCGAAGGGTCAGCCATAAGAGTTTCAAGCTCTTGATATTCACGAACCATCTCGTGTGCTGATGCAAAGCGATCATCGCTCATCTGACTTCTCCCTTCCTCAATTGAATTACTTAGACAAAATAAATAACGGAAATAAAAAAGACCGCCCGCAGCCGAGTCTCCTCTGGCTGCGTTGGCGGTCTCTTTAGAAAGCTACTTCTTGCCGAAACGCTCTTCGAACTTAGCGACGCGTCCACCGGTATCGAGAATGCGCTGCTTACCTGTGTAGAACGGGTGGCAGACAGAACAAACTTCAACATAAACAGATCCGCTGGCAATTGTTGAGCGGGTTAGAAACTTCTCACCGCAACCACAGGTGACCTGAGTTTCTTTATATTCTGGGTGAATATCTGGCTTCATATTTCAATCCTTTTCTTTGCCTGGGTCCGACCTCCAATTAATCAGAGGATGTCGGTGAACCAGAAGGGCTAGGGGTAAATCATCTCTCAAAAGCACTCAACCGCAAAATCCACGCGGGAAATTTGCGGTTGAGGTGATTAATCAGAGGGTGGGATTAACTATCCCGGATTAGTTATTGTCCTGACCAGATGTGGTCTTCTGGATCTGCATGAGGAACTCAACGTTTGTCTTTGTTCCCTTCATCTTCTCCAACAAGAGCTCAAGCGCTGCTTGTGGTTCAAGTGCATGCAGTACGCGACGAAGCTTCCAGACAATATTGAGCTCTTCTGATCCCATAAGAATTTCTTCCTTACGAGTTGAAGATGAAACAACGTTGACTGCAGGGAAGATTCGCTTATCTGCAAGACGGCGATCAAGGATGAGTTCCATATTTCCGGTTCCCTTGAACTCTTCGAAGATAACTTCATCCATGCGAGAACCAGTCTCAATCAGAGCAGTTGCAAGGATTGTGAGTGACCCGCCATCTTCGATATTACGAGCTGCACCGAAGAACTTCTTTGGAGGATACAAAGCTGCTGAGTCAACACCACCAGATAAAATACGACCTGATGCTGGCGCTGCAATGTTGTAGGCACGGCCAAGACGTGTGATTGAATCGAGAAGAACAACAACATCATGTCCAAGTTCAACCAGACGCTTCGCGCGCTCGATAGCTAGCTCTGCAATCACTGTGTGATCTTCGGCTGGGCGATCGAATGTTGATGCGATAACTTCACCCTTAACTGAGCGAGTCATATCGGTAACTTCTTCAGGACGCTCATCGACTAGAACAACCATGAGGTGAACCTCTGGGTTATTTATCGAGATCGCGTTTGCAATTGCCTGCAAGACCATTGTCTTACCCGCTTTAGGTGGCGCAACAATAAGTCCACGCTGTCCCTTACCAATTGGTGCAATCAAATCGATAACACGAGTAGTCAGGATTCCTGGTTCGGTCTCAAGACGAAGACGCTCTTGCGGATAGAGAGGAACTAACTTTCCGAATTCAAGACGCGGCTTTGCTTCATCGATTGGAATGCCGTTAACGGTTTCCAAAGTAATGAGCGGGTTGTACTTCTGACGCTGTTCACCCTCACGAGCTTGGCGTACCTGTCCTGTAACTACGTCACCTTTACGAAGACCATATTTGCGAACCTGGCCTTGTGAAACATAAACATCGTTAGGACCTGGCAAATATCCAGCAGTGCGAATAAATGAGTAGTTATCCATGATGTCAACTAAGCCACCGACTGGAACTAAAACATCATCTTCACTTAAAACGGGTTCGCGCTCTTCGCGTTGGCGATCACGATTGCGGTCACGGCCACGATTGCGGTCACGGCCACGGTTGCGGTCACGGCTATTGCGATCGCCGCGGTCATCACGAGAATTATCGCCAGATGAGTTGCCGCCAGAATAATTGTTACTTGATGAATCGTCATCGTCGTAATCTGAGTTGCCAGAGTTATTGCCCGAGTTATTGCTGCCTGAATCTTCGGACTTTTCACTTCGCTTTGAATCGCGCTTTGCATTGCGAGCTTCGCGGCGTGCTTCTCGCTCAGCTTTAGCAGCTTCACGGTTAGCGGCTTGCAAATCTGAGATTGCGGTTACGAGTAAGTCTTTCTTAAGCTTGGCTGCGCCATCGATACCGAGTTGGGAGGCAACTTCCTTTAATTGCGGAAGTGTCATTGCGGCAAGCTCTGCGTTGCTAGAACGTACAGGTTCTGTTGTTGTCATTGATTTCTTTTCTTGGATGTCCCGCTACACAAGTAACGAGAATGGGGTGATGAGTTTTCTTGAAGTTATTTCTTACCGATAATGCCCTATGTAACCGGGCGACCTTGGTGAGAAAACTATAGCAGGGTGGCTCCGCGTGAGGCAATTTCTAGCGGGTGGGCCACAAATGCGCTTCCGCCAGCTAATTTCAGCTCTTCCACATCGCTCTGGTTGCCAGTGTGAAGTGCCAAAACTGTTGGGCCTGCACCTGAGATAAAGGCGGCAACGCCTGCCCCGCGAAGTTTATTCATCAGCGCAAAAGAGTCTGGCATCGCTTGTGCGCGATAACTTTGATGAAGAAAATCTTCTGTAGCTATAAACAAGAGATCAGGGCGCAAAGTTAAGGCATGGCTCAAAATGGCAGCATTAGAAGTATTGCGAACCGCATCAGCAAATGGAATTGATTCAGGCAGCAATTTTCTAGCTTTAGAAGTTGCCAGCGGTTGTGCTGGAATATAAGCAATGGCGCGAACACGTGTATCAACATTTAATTGAATCGAATGCGCCTTCATCTTTCCTTTGACCATCTCTGACCACGAGATAGTTGCTCCACCATAAAGTGAAGCTGACACATTATCGGGGTGGCCTTCCATCTCTGTTGCTAGAGTGAGAAGTTGCTGATCATTTAGCTTATCTTCACCATTAAGTACAAGTGCTCGCGCTAAAACTAATCCACCAATGATTGCGCTGGCTGATGAACCTAGGCCACGACCGTGTGGATTGACATTAAGTGCACGGATAGCCAGACCTTTTGGTCGTCCACCTAAATAATCAAAGCCTTTGTGCATTGCTTTAACGAGAAGGTTCTTATCTGTGCGCGGTAATTCATTTGCACCTTCACCAGATATATCAATATCGAGCATTACATCATCAAGAACTTGTGCTACATAGCGATCATGCATAGCAAGAGCTAACCCAAATGAATCAAAGCCCGGGCCAAGGTTGGCAGAGGATGCAGGAACTTCGACTTGCATTGGCTTTGCTTTGAAAGTTGGTTTGCTCATGAGGTTGCCTTAATTAACCAGCGACTTTACTGAGACCAAGGGCTGCAGCGGCAACGTCAGCATTTACTGGAACAACGACCGGATCCTTTGCGCCTTCGAGCGCCCAAGGAATATCTTTCAGACCATTTCCGGTGCAAGTGATAACAATCTTCTTGCCCTTAGGTAATTTTCCAGCAGCCTTATATTTGATAAGTCCTGCTAAACCCGCAGCCGATGAAGGCTCACAGAAAACACCTTCTTTTGAAGAGAGGATTCGATATGCACTGAGAATTTCTTCATCAGTAACAGAATCAATAAGACCTAGTGATTCATCGCGTGCCGCAATTGCTTGATCCCATGATGCAGGCTTTCCGATTCGAATTGCAGTTGCAATTGTCTCTGGGTTATCAACTGGGTGACCTAAAACAAGTGGCGCTGCACCGGCTGCTTGGAAACCCCACATTGCAGGCGCATGTGTTGCGAGTCCATCAGTGAGATATTCGTTGTAGCCCTTCCAATATGCAGTGATATTTCCTGCATTGCCCACGGGAAGTGTATGAATATCAGGAGCGTCTCCCATTAAATCTACAACTTCGAAAGCTGCTGTCTTCTGACCTTCAATGCGATATGGATTGATCGAGTTAACCAATGAAACTGGGTACTTCTCAGAAAGTTCACGCGCCAGGACAAGACAGTCATCAAAGTTTCCGTCAACTTGCAAAAGTGTTGCACCGTGCGCAACCGCTTGCGCTAGCTTTCCCATTGCAATCTTTCCTTGTGGAATAAGTACTGCAGGAACCATTCCAGCCTTTACGGCGTAAGCAGCTGCAGCGGCTGAAGTGTTTCCGGTTGAAGCACAGATAACTGCCTTCGCACCATCTTCAGCAGCTTTCGAAATCGCCATTGTCATGCCGCGGTCTTTAAATGATCCGGTTGGGTTAACGCCTTCAAACTTTACCCAGACTTCGTTATCGAGCATCTCAGATAAATAGCATGCATAGATAAGAGGTGTTCCGCCTTCGCGCAGCGAAACAATGGGAGTCTTAGCACTTACAGGCAGGCGATGGCGATACTCCTCAATTACTCCACGCCACTGATGAGCACCTTCTCGCTTTTTGCTAAAGATACCCATTACGCAATTGCTCCTTCTACACGAATCACACTAGAAATATTTGAAACGATATCCATCTTCTTGAGAGCACCAACAGTTGCTTTGAGTTCTCCCTCAGTTGCGAGGTGAGTAACAATAATAAGTTCAGCATCTGCGCCGCGGCCGTTCTGATCAACAGTCTGGATTGACACTCCTTGGGCAGCAAATACCTGTGCAATAGAAGCTAAAACACCTGATTTATCTTGTACTTCCAGGCGAATTAAAAACTTAGTCTTAGTTGTTTCAATAGGAGCAATATCGCGATCTGCATAATCGGTTTCGCGCTGCCCAACAGAGTTCAGCGCAATATGACGTGAGACTGCTAAGACATCGCCCAGAATTGCAGAAGCAGTAGGTGCGCCACCTGCTCCACGACCATAGAACATCAAAGGTCCCGCAGATTCGGCCTCGACAAATACAGCGTTAAAGGCATCACGAACAGATGCCAATGGGTGGGCAGCTTCTAACATTACTGGATGAACTCGAACTGAAATCTCATCTTTAGGAGTCAACTCAGCAATCGCAAGAAGCTTGATGACATAGCCAAGTGATTTTGCGAGCTGCACATCTTCGAGAGTGATATGTGAAATACCCTCGCGATATACATCTCCCACAGTTACACGAGTATGAAATGCGAGCCCAGAAAGAATTGCAGCCTTAGCCGCAGCATCAAAGCCTTCAATATCTGCTGTTGGATCTGCCTCTGCATAACCAAGATCCTGAGCTTCTTTGAGCGCAACTGCGAACTCTTTATTCTCTTCATGCATCTTGGTAAGAATGTAATTAGTTGTGCCGTTGACGATACCCATGATGCGGACAACGAAGTCGCCAACGAGTGAATCGCGAAGTGGTCGAATGATTGGAATTGCTCCCGCAACAGCGGCTTCGTAGTAAATATCCTCGCCTTGTGCATATGCTGCAGTAAATAGTTCAGCGCCGTGGCTTGCCAGCAAAGCTTTATTGGCAGTAACAATTGATTTACGATTCTTGATTGCGAGATGAGCTAGTTCGCGAGCAGGCTCGATTCCGCCCATAACCTCCACAATGAGATCAATCTCTGGATCGTTAACAATCGAAAAAGGATCAGTAGTAAATAGTGCGGGGTCGATGCCTGGGTAATCCTTAATTGTGCGAACTGCGATTTTTGCGAGTTCTATTTTTACGCCAGCGCGAGTAGAAAGCTCGGCTGAATCAGCGAGCAAAAGTCGGGCAACTTCGCTGCCTACAACTCCGCAGCCGAGCATGCCGATACGAACGGGTTTATCTGCTGGGCTCATTTGCTAATTCTTTCACATCTTGGCGATATCAAGTGCGAGTAAATCATCCTCGGTCTCACGACGGACAATTACGCGGGCTTTTCCTGCAATAACAGCGACTACAGGCGGTCTTGGAACATGATTGTAGTTACTTGCCATTGATCTGCCATATGCACCTGTCGCTGGAGTTGCAATCAGATCTCCAGGAGCTACATCGGCTGGAAATTTGATATCTCTAATAATGATATCTCCGGTCTCACAATGTTTTCCGACAATACGTGATTGCACAAGTGGTGCAGAAGATTCTCTAGAGGCCAGACATGCAAAGTACTCGGCATCATAGAGAGCAGTGCGGGCGTTATCACTCATTCCGCCATCAACTGAAATGTATTTACGGACAGAACCATCTTCGATGGTTACATCTTTAACTGTTCCGACCTCATAGAGTGTAAACATTGTTGGCCCGACAATATTGCGACCAGGTTCAATTGAAATCGACGGCACCGCTAATGAATACTTATTAGCTGCTTCTCGAACAGCACGACCGAGAACAGGGATTACATCAGCGGGTTCGACCGTCACTTCATTGGGTAAATATGCAATCCCGTATCCCCCGCCTAAATCGAGTTCGGGAAGTTCTCTCTTATATACATCTCGGTAGCGCCCCATAAAATGCAACAAGCGATCAGCGGCAATCTCAAATGAGTCAGTACCAAAAATCTGTGAACCAATGTGGCAATGAACTCCCTTGAGTTCGAGCTCAGGTAGTTGTGCAATTTTTTCAACTGCCTCCCAAGCCGCGCCAGATGCGATCGAGAATCCAAACTTCACATCTTCATGTGCTGTAGAAATTGATTCGTGGGTGTGTGCTTGGATTCCTGGAGTCAGGCGAATAAAGACCGGTTGGCGAGTTCCATACTTGCGGGCTGCTGCAGCAACACGATCGATTTCAAAGAGTGAGTCCATCACAATTGTCTTTACGCCTACTGAAACGGCCTTATCAATTTCAGCTACCGACTTATTGTTGCCATGTAACTCAATTTTCTTAGGACTAATGCCACCGGCGAGTGCAACTGCTAGTTCTCCCCCAGTGCAGACATCTATGCCAATTCCCATTTCTGCAATCCAATGCGCAACAGCAGTTGATATAAATGATTTTGCCGCATAGAAAACTCCGCCAGCTTGTGTACCGAATTCAGCAATAAGCGCCTCTGACCAAGCGGTTGCGCGTGCACGAAAGGCTTCTTCATCAAGGAAGAAGGTAGGCGTTCCAAATTCTTTTGCTAACGCAACGGCGCCGACGTTAGATATATTCAACTGTCCATCCACAAAAGAAATATTCTTAGACCACATACCTTGATTCGCTGATTGATTACTCATCACATACGTTCCGGTGCGCTCACGCCCAGTAAATCCAGGCCATTTGAGATAACTTGCATCGTTGCAGCACAGAGACTTGCACGCGCTGAATGAATGGGCGCAGCGGGTTCATCACCCATGGGCAGCACGCGGCAATCAGCATAAAAGCCATGATAAACCCCGGCAAGCTCTTCTAGATATCGAGCGATGCGGTGTGGTTCGCGAAGTTCTGCAGCGCTTGCAACTATTCGTGGATATTCAGCAAGAGCGCCCAGCAATTCGTTCTCACGATCATGGGTGAGCTGTGCGGGGTCGAAATTCTCAAGGGTAAAAGCAATTTTGAGTTCTGCCACATTGCGTAGAACCGCAGCAATTCGAGCATGTGCGTACTGCACATAGTAGACCGGATTCTCATTAGTGTTTTTACGCAGAACATCGATATCCATCACCATCGGCGTATCAACTGGATATCTAATCAAGGTATATCGAGCTGCATCAACTCCGACTTTCTCAACGAGCTCAGCCAAAGTAATAATGGTGCCTGCGCGCTTTGAAAGTTTAACCTCTTCGCCACCTTCCATGATTTTTACAAGCTGGCCAATCAAAATCTCAATGTTGTAATCAGGATTATCACCAGCGCACGCCGCCACTGCACGCAAGCGGTTTACATAACCATGGTGATCTGCACCCAACATGTAGATGCATACATCCGCACCGCGCTCTCGTTTATTGATGTAATAAGCGGTATCAGATGCAAAGTAAGTGAGTTCGCCATTTTCTTTAACAAGTACACGATCTTTATCATCAGCAAAATCAGTGGTGCGCAACCAGATTGCGCCATCACTTTCAAAGACATGGCCTTGCTGGCGAAGTTTTGCTAAGCCGTGTTCAACCGCTCCGCTATCGTGAAGTGAGCGTTCGCTAAACCAGGTATCAAAATGTGTTTTGAAAGTATCGAGAACACTTTTCTGCTCATCTAATTGGATGCGATAAGCGGCCTCACGAAAATCTTCTGAGGTCGAAATTGCTGAATCTTTGGCCAGTACTTGCACTGCCAAATCTTTAATGTATTCGCCTTGATATCCATCTTCAGGAATCGCTTGACCTGTAGCTGCTGCTTGAACAGATTGACCGAAGAGATCCATCTGGCGACCGCGATCATTGATATAAAATTCACGCGATACTTTTGCACCAGAGGCGCTAAGTACTCTACCCAGTGCATCGCCAACAGCTGCCCATCGAGTATGGCCCAGGTGCAGCGGACCGGTTGGATTAGCGCTAATAAATTCGAGGTTAATCGCTACGCCCTTGAGTGAAGTTCCGCTTCCATAACTCTTTCCGGCACTCAGAATTGTGCGAACAAGTTCGGCCTGGTTGCTACGGTTAAGAGTGATGTTAATAAATCCAGGGCCAGCAATATCAACTGAAGAAACTCCTGGCAATTTTGAAATAGCGCCTTTCAAAATCTCAGCGACTTCGCGGGGCTGTTTTCCTGCGCTCTTAGCAAGTTGCAGCGCAATCGAAGTTGCATAATCCCCGTGGTCGCGATTCTTTGGGCGATCAAGGGTTATCGAATCTGGGGCGGTGGCGGTGATTTCGCCTCGTGCTACCGCCGCGACGACGAGCTCAAGAATCTGAGCTGAGAGTTCATCGGCGAGTGAGGACATTTTGCAAGTCTACCGTGCTGGGTTTTACGAGGCTCAGTTTTGGAAAGAGTGCGAGTAAGCCGTACTCTTATGCCTCCACTTGCACTATATGTTCGAAGCGGGAGTGGTGAAATGGCAGACACGCCAGTCTTAGGAACTGGTGCTCCGGCGTGCGGGTTCAAGTCCCGCCTCCCGCACAATATCTTTACATCTTTAGGAAGTTAGTTATGGCAAAACCATCGCGGGCCAAGGTCAAGAAACTTCAATCTGAAGCTATGCGTGCTGCGGCAGACCGAAGAGCTGAAAAAGCTGCATCAAGAATTGCGCAGATTCATGGCGCTGTTGAAGAAGATGCATATGCAGATGTTGATGGAGTTTGGCGTGAGATTGGTTTGGCAGCTCCTGCGCGACGCGCGCTCATCGATGATGGCCACTACAAAGTCTCAGATCTTCGCAAAGTCTCACTTGCCGCTCTGAAAGAGCTTCACGGGATGGGGCCAAATGCGATTCGGATCCTCGTCGCTGAGATGAAGAAGCAGGATATTTCGTTCCGTAATTGAGCCTGTCTGGTTGAAATGCTGGGTACTTGAAATGCGAAGAGGTCGCAAGAACGAGTACCTCTCGAGAAGATTTTGGCAAAGATTGTTACTTTTCTCTCCTGCAGTACCGTCCCATAAACGTCCCTTCATTGGAGAGTTAACATGACAGAACCATATTCTTTTGAAACGCTACAAGTTCATGCAGGTCAGCAACCTGATCCGACAACTGGTGCACGCGCGCTTCCGCTCTATCAGACAACTGCTTATCAGTTCCGCGATACAGAGCATGCTGCGAATCTCTTCGGTCTTGCCGAAATGGGAAATATTTATACGCGCATCATGAACCCAACTCAAGATGCAGTCGAACAACGACTTGCTGCCCTTGAAGGTGGAGTCGCTGCATTGCT
>WLDZ01000119.1 GCA_009704515.1 Actinomycetota bacterium | reverse complement strand
TTGATTTTCCAGAACCCGAAACGCCTGTCACGGATACAAATAGACCAAGCGGAATCTCAACTTCAATATCTTTGAGGTTATTCTCTTTCGCGCCCTTAATGACGAGTTTTCTTTTTGGATCAACCGGGCGCCTTTGTGAAGGAATCTCAATTGATTTACGGCCTGATAGATATGCACCGGTGATTGATTCTTCGGATGCAATGAGCTCTTCATAGGAACCAGAGACCACAACTTTGCCACCGTGTTCACCAGCACCCGGGCCAATATCTACTACCCAATCGGCGGTACGAATAGTCTCTTCATCATGCTCGACAACAATTAAGGTATTTCCAAGATTGCGAAGTCTGGTCAAGGTATCAATGAGGCGACGGTTATCTCTCTGGTGCAGACCAATACTTGGCTCATCAAGAACATAGAGAACCCCGACCAGGCCAGAACCAATCTGGGTTGCCAAACGAATTCGTTGCGCCTCTCCCCCAGAGAGCGTTGCTGCTGGTCGATCGAGTGAGAGGTAATCAAGGCCGACATCAAGTAAGAAGCCAAGTCGCGCATTTACTTCTTTTAAGACGCGCTCTGCAATCTGTGCCTCTCGCGCATTCAATTGAATTGCTTTAAGGAAGGTTGCACAATCATCGATAGAGAGTAAGCACACTTCTGCAATCGATTTATCCCCGATAGTTACAGCTAATACTTCTGGCTTAAGACGTGCTCCTTTACAAACATTGCAAGGCGTCTCTCGCATATACGCTTCATATTTCTCACGGCTATAGTCGCTGTCGGTTTCGGAGTGGCGCCGATGAATAAACGGAACAACTCCTTCAAAGCCGGTTGAATAATTACGGACTCTGCCATAACGATTTTTATACTTGACGTGAACTTCATAATCGAAGCCATTAATGACAGCTTCCTTCGCTTTGACCGAAAGTTTCTTCCAAGGCGTATCGAGGGAGAACTTCATCTCTTTTGCAAGCGCCTCAAGAAGACGCAAGAAATACTCTGATGAGTGTGAGCCTGTCCAGGGTGCTATCGCTCCATCATTTATTGAAATTGCATCATCGGGAATGATGAGCTCTTCATCGACTTCCAGCTTTGTTCCGATTCCGGAACACTCAGGGCATGCTCCAAATGGAGAATTAAATGAGAA
This sequence comes from Actinomycetota bacterium, assembly GCA_009704515.1. Next base: position 2,837 of record WLDZ01000119.1, on the reverse strand, counting down.
TGAGCGAGGTTCGAGCTCTTCAAACGAGAGATTGCAATCGTGACAGGCAAGATGCTCACTGAAGGTTCGTTCTTTATCCGCACCTTTAGCATCTACAAAATCGAGAATGACTAATCCGCTAGCCAGCTTTAGCGCCGTCTCAATCGAGTCGGTAAGGCGAGATTTACTCTCAGCCTTAGCAGTTAAGCGATCAACCACAACCTCGATGGTGTGCTTCTCTTGCTTCTTAAGCTTAGGCGGCTCGGAGAGAGAAATAGTTTCGCCATCGACCCTCGCACGCGAATATCCCTGAGTGACTAAATCTGAGAAAAGCTCTACAAATTCACCTTTGCGCTCACGAATTACTGGCGCCAAAACCTGGAACTTTGTAGTTGCTGGCATTGTGAGAATCTGATCAACTATTTGTTGCGGGGATTGGCGAGATACAGCCTTACCGCAGTTGGGACAATGAGGGCGCCCTGCTCGCGCATAGAGAAGACGAAGATAGTCATACACCTCAGTGATTGTGCCAACGGTCGAACGAGGATTTCGGTTGGTAGATTTTTGATCAATTGAAACAGCTGGAGAAAGACCCTCAATAAAATCGACATCAGGTTTATCCATCTGCCCTAAAAATTGACGAGCATAGGCCGAAAGTGATTCAACATATCGACGCTGACCTTCGGCAAATATTGTGTCAAAGGCGAGTGAAGATTTTCCAGATCCTGAGAGGCCTGTAAAAACAATGAGGGCATCGCGAGGTAGTTCTAGCGAAACATTTTTTAAATTGTGTTCGCGAGCACCTCGAATAACTAACTTGTCGATACTCACTTAATGTCCTGCCTCATCCATTGATCGAAGTTCGCGCTTAAGTTCTTTAATCTCATCGCGCAACCTGCCTGCGAGTTCGAATTGGAGCTCATCTGCGGCGCCACGCATCTGCTCGGTGAGCGAGCCTATCAATGCAGCTAGTTCTTGGCGCGCTAGAGAGCCCTTGCCACGCTCGACGAAAGGAAGGCCAGACTTCGCGCCCTTGATACCAGCAATAAGCTCATCGGTATCATCGCTCTCACGCGCAATCATGTCGGTGATATCGGCAATCTTCTTCCGAAGCGGTTGTGGATCCACTCCACGTTCTAGGTTATAGGCAACTTGCTTAGCACGGCGACGATTTGTTTCATCTATCGCCTTCTCCATTGATGCAGTGATGTTATCGGCGTACATATGAACTTCACCAGAAACATTTCGCGCTGCTCGTCCAATCGTTTGAATCAGCGAGGTGGCAGAACGAAGGAAGCCTTCTTTATCGGCATCAAGAATTGCAACTAGAGAAACTTCAGGAAGATCGAGACCTTCGCGGAGAAGGTTGATTCCAATGAGGACGTCATAATCGCCAGAGCGAAGCTCACGTAAAAGCTCGACTCGACGCAAGGTATCTACCTCTGAATGCAAGTAACGAACTCGTACTCCGCGCTCTTGCAGATAGTCGGTGAGATCTTCTGACATCTTCTTTGTAAGAGTAGTGACAAGTACTCGTTCATTGCGCTCGGCACGGAGATTTATCTCTTCGAGCAAGTCATCAATCTGCCCCTTTATTGGCTTGATAACAATCTTTGGATCAATCAGGCCTGTTGGGCGAATTACTTGTTCGACTACATCGCCATTTACCTTTGCCATCTCGTATTTTCCAGGCGTTGCTGAGAGATAAACAGTCTGCCCCACTCGCTCTTGGAACTCGGGCCACTTAAGTGGTCGATTATCTAGAGCGCTTGGCAAACGAAAACCGTGTTCAACTAGGGTGCGCTTTCGAGATGCATCACCTTCATACATCGCACCAATCTGCGGCACCGTTACATGGCTTTCATCGATTACGCATAAGAAATCTTCAGGAAAATAATCGAGAAGACAATTTGGGGCAGAACCAGGTTCGCGACCATCGAGATGTCGTGAGTAATTTTCGATACCTGAACAGAATCCAAGCTGCTCCATCATCTCTAAATCAAATGTTGTACGCATACGCAGCCGCTGCTCTTCCAGCAATTTATTCTGCTTGGTAAAGGTATTGAGCTGAATCTGCAGCTCATCTTGAATATCACTCATGGCGCGCTTCATTGTCTCAGGTCCAGCCGCATAGTGAGTTGCTGGGAAGATGTACATCTCTTCTTCATCTCGGACTATCTCTCCTGTCAAAGGATTGAGCGTCATGATCTTCTCTATCTCATCTCCGAACATCTCAATTCGGATAGCCAACTCTTCATACATTGGAATGATTTCAACGGTATCGCCACGAACTCGGAATGTTCCTCTTTCGAAAGCGACATCGTTTCGCTTGTACTGCACATCAACGAACCGGCGCAGTAACACATTTCGTTCAATTTCATCGCCTACCTTGAGATGAATCATCCGATCGATGTACTCCTGTGGAGTTCCCAGACCATAAATGCAAGAAACAGTTGCTACGACAATCACATCTCGACGTGTCAGTAGTGAGTTTGTTGCTGAGTGGCGCAAGCGCTCTACCTCATCATTAACGCTTGAATCTTTCTCAATAAAGGTATCTGTCTGAGGTACATATGCTTCTGGCTGGTAGTAGTCGTAATATGAAACAAAATATTCGACTGCATTGTTGGGCAGAAGCTCGCGGAATTCATTAGCTAGTTGAGCAGCAAGTGTTTTATTTGGGGCAAGTACCAAGGTGGGACGCTGTAACTTCTCAATTAGCCAAGCAGTTGTTGCTGATTTTCCAGTTCCAGTCGCACCGAGAAGCACAACACCTTTTTCTCCCGCATTAATACGCCGTGTGATTTCAGCAATTGCTGATGGCTGATCAACTGCTGGAATGTAATCTCTTATTACTT